>CAYXLY010000100.1:0-11918 GCA_964466005.1 uncultured Spirochaetaceae bacterium
CTCGGCCTGCTCACGGCCTGCCGCCTCCCGTTCACGCTGGTACTCGCGCACGCCTCGTGGAACGACCCAGAGGGAGATCGCGGCGGTCACGGCGAACATGATCTGGTTGAAGGTCCGGTGCTCGTACTCGGGACCGGTGAGAAAGCCGTCGTATCCGAACCAGAGCGTGTAGGCCACGAGCAGCACGGGCAGGAAGAGCGGATGGTAGAGGGGGTTCGGCGGCGGCCCTCGACGCTTCTTCGCGGTATCGGAGTCGGAGGAATCCGACGTGGCATCGGGTGCCGTCTCCGATCCTACGTTCGAAGCTGCATTCGATGCTGAATGAGACGCCGCGTGGGGCGTCGACGGAGAGTCCAGGTCTTCCTCGGAGAAGCGGGAGTCGTCAGCCATCGCGGGAGCATAGCGCGGCGTCGGGCGTCGCGCGGCGCCCGGTCGGACCCGGCTTGACCCGGTCCGGGCGGCGAGCCAAGCTCGTCGACGCGCGGGCTGCTAGGTGCGGCGCCGCCTCCGCGAGAGGGACCGTGGGCACCCCGGGATCCAGACCGAGCCACTACATCACGCGAGCGGGCTTCGAGAAGCTGCGCGCGGAGCTCGAGTGGCTCTGGCGGAAGGAGCGGCCTCGGGTGACGGAGGCGGTCGCCACCGCCGCGGCGCTCGGGGACCGCTCGGAGAACGCCGACTACATCTACGGGAAGAAGCGGCTGCGGGAGATCGACCGACGCATCCGCTTCCTCACGAAGCGGATCGACGAGCTCGAGGTGGTCGAGGCCGGACCGCGCCAGGACGAGAGCAGGGTCTACTTCGGTGCCTGGGTCTGCGTCGAGGACGAGGAGGGCGAGTCCCATCGCTATCAGCTCGTGGGACCCGACGAGTTCGACGCGAAGGCGGGCAGGATCAGCGTGGACTCGCCCGTGGGTCGCGCCTTGATGGGAAGACGCCTGGGAGACGAGGTCCTCGTTCGGCGTCCGAAGGGCGAGGCCGTCTACACGATCGTCGCGATCGAGTACGAAGCGGGCTGAGGCGCCGGAGCCTCTGCGCTGGACCACCTGGGGACGGTCTGCACTATCCTCCCCGCGTGCTCTCTCGGGTGTCGGACGATTCGCTCTGGATCTTCGGTTACGGGTCGCTGGTCTGGCGGCCGGCCTTTCCGCATCGACGCCGGGCTCCCGCGTCGATCTCGGGATACGTCCGGCGCTTCTGGCAGGGCTCGACCGATCATCGCGGGGTGCCGGGGCGTCCGGGCCGGGTGGTGACGCTGCTGCCGGCGGATCATCATTCGGTCCGTGCGGAGACCGGGGACGGTGGAGCCCCCGGAGCGATCCCGTCCGCAGAGTGCGACGGATGGCCCGGCGATCCGACCTGCCCCGGTACGGCCTACGAGGTGGGTCCGGAGGACTCGGCGCAGGTCCTCCGATCGCTCGATCATCGGGAGCGAGCCGGCTACGAGCGGATCGAGCTCGACCTCGAGATCCGTTCCGAGTCCGGGGGCAGCGAGATCCGGCGCGGTCTCGTCTACATCGCCGGTCCCCGCAACGAGAGCTATCTCGGCCCCGCGCCGCTCGCGGAGATCGCCCTTCAGATCGCCTCGGCGGTCGGACCGAGCGGCGCCAATCCGGAATACGTCTTCGAGCTCGCCCGCAGCTTGAGAGAGATGGGGGCGCACGATCCGCACGTCTTCGCCGTCGAGGCGGCGGTGGCTCGCGCCTCCCGGCGCGCGTCGCAGGGGGCATCGCAGTCCGAGCGGTCCCGGCGATGATCGAGTGCCGGGACCTCTGTCGATCCTTCGGTGGCGTCCGGGCCGTCGAGCGCCGGCCGAGCTGCTTCGCAGCCCCCGCCAGCGCCGGGGTCTCCGACTTCCTGCGCGCCGGGCGCGTCGCGGCGCGATGGCTGGAGGCGCATCGGTCGCCGTCTTCAGCAGTCTCGCCGGACCGACGATGACCCGATCATGATCTTCGACCTGCTCCTTCTCGGGATCCTCGGGATGATGGCGGCCTGGGGCGCCTGGCGGGGTTGCGTCGTCAGCGCGAGCGGGCTCCTCGGATTGCTCGCGGGCTATGCCGGCGCGGTGGGAGCCGCGGCGATCGGGAGCGGCTGGGTGGCTCGCACCCTCGTGGTCTCGCCACTCATCGCGCCTGCCATCGCGGGGACCCTGGGCTTCGTCGCAGCGTGGCTCGTCGTGAGCAGCCTGGCCGGTGTGCTGGTGGCCTGGGACCGCAGAAGGGTCGAGGAGAGCGGACGCGGCCCCACGGATCGCAGCCTCGGGGCCCTGTTCGGCCTGGCGCGAGGTGGGCTCGTCGTGCTGCTGCTCGCCCTGCTCGCCAGCTGGATCGATGCCGGACGGGATCTGGGAGCGATCACGGGCCTGGAGGCGCTGCCCGATCCAGAGACCTCGGCCCTGGTGGAGGCCTCGGGTGACGTCGTGGCGGCGGCGGTCGGAGGGGCGTTGGCCGGATCCGGGCCGGCGGGAGAGGTCGCGTCCCGTCTGGCCGCGCGACCGGCGGCCTCGCTCGCCAGCGCGCGAGACCTCTTGGAGGACGAGCGCTTCGGGGCGCTCTTCTCGGACGAGCTCTTCTGGACCGCCGTCCAGAACGAGGCGATCGACTACGCGATGAACCGGCGCAGCGTGCGGGCCATCGTGCTCGACCCCGACATGCGCGGGCGCTTCGCCGACCTGGGACTGGTCGTCGAGGAGGCGAGAGAGGAGCCCGACGTGTTCCGCGACTCCATCGCTCGCGTGCTCGAAGAGGTCGCGCCGAAGATCAGCCGACTCCGGAACGATCCCGAGATGCGGGCGCTCGCGAGAGATCCGGAGATCCTCGCGCTGCTCGAGGCGGGCGATCCGTGGCGCCTGATCGTGCATCCGAGAATCCGGCGCCTGGTCGAGCGGGTCTCTGCCGATCGCTGATCGGTGATCGCTGCGGGCCCGTGGCGGCCTCCGTCCCCGCGCGGGATCTCAGGGTCTCTCCGCGGGAGGCTGGATCGCTCGTCCGCCCGCATCGCCCCGGCGACCGTTGCCGGAAGTCTCGACCCGCGGCGGTCCGGGCGCGACGAGCCCTGCGGACATGACGATCTTGAAGGCCTCCTCGACCGAGAGATCCAGATCCGTCACCTCGTCCGCCTGCACGAGGACGTAGACGCCCGAGGTGGGATTGGGTGTGGTGGGGACGAAGCAGTTCAGGAGCGCCGCGCCGCCGACGGCTTCCTGCAGGAGCGTGCTGGCGGGGCCGGTCACGAAGGCCATCGCGAAGAGGCCGCGTCGAGGATACTCGATCAACACGACTCGACGAAAGCTGCCCGGACCCGTCGACGGGCTGAGCAGAGCCTCGACGAGCTGCTTGACCGCCAGATAGATGCTGCGGGCGACCGGCACCCGTCGAAGCAGCCGCTCCCAGAGTCGGACGGCCTCATGGCCGAAGAAATGTCGGACGATCACGCCCGACAGCAGGATGACGCCGAACGTGAAGAGGGCTCCGATCAGCGGCGGCAGGCTCGGAGGCGTGTCGAGCCCAGGCGAGATCCAGGAGATCAGACGAGGGAGCAGCAGATTGTCGAGGCGCTGAACGATCCAGGCGATGGCCCAGATCGTGATGCCGATCGGAGCGAAGGCCAGCAGGCCCGCGATGAAATAACGTCGGATCGCGTCGGCCACGGAGCGGCCGAGGCGGGTCGTCCACGGATCGGGATCGGGCTCCTCCGGCGGGCTCGGCGATTGCGTCCCCGGACTCATCGCGCGACCGGACCGACGAGCGCGGCTTCGCGGAACATCTCGCAGGTCATCTCAGGGGATGTGTCGGAAGCCATCGCACGGGGCATCCCACGGAGCGATCTCATGAACCCCTCGGTGGCGACCTTCCCGGACTCGGACGCTAGAAAAGCGGCCAATCATCCCCGTCGGGCGCGTAGGCCGAGATCTCGCAGCAGAGCGAGATCTCCTGGACGGTCGGAGACTCGAAACGGCGGCCGCTGCTCGAGGCGGCTCCCCGGGCGTCGCGTGCGGCGTCCCCGAAGCTCGTGGCGGGTCGAAGGATTCTTTCTTCCATGGCGCGAGAGCATAGCAGCGGCCGGCTCGGGTCCGCACCCCGATGTCGAGGCCCGCTCCGCGCCCTCCGGCCCGGTCCCGACCGACCCCCTTCCGACCGGCCGAATAAAGAGGGCCCCCTCAGCGCAGGAGCACGTCGCAGAGGTCGCGCGTCCCTCTCACGGCGCGGCCCAGGAGACTTCCGGGACGGACGCGGCGACGGATCGCGACGAGGAGCTTCCGCTCGAGGGCATAGCGGGTGAGCCGCGGTCGAGGAGCCGGTCGGCCTCCGAGATCGATCTGCGAGAGCTCCTCCTCGATCCCGGATCGGGGATAGCCCCAGGTCTCGAGGTCCTCGTCCGTCAGCCGGGCGAGGATCTCGCGATAGAGCGCCACGCGCTCCGGAAGGCCGGTCGAGGCAGTGGCCCACTTCGAGAGGCTCCGGGTCGTCGGTCGGATCTCCTTCGCGACCTGGCTCGGGTCTCCCAGCCCCCTCGAGGACTCCCGGCGGGCCGAGGGTGTGGCGCCATATTCCACCATGGCAGGCTCGAACTCGATCTCCAGGAAATCGCAGAGGTCCCGGCAGCTCTTCTCGGGGTCGCGGACCAGGCTCTCGTAGTGGAGAGCATGGATCGGGACCGTCGCCGTTCGCAGGAAGCGGGCGATCGCCGGGACGTAGCGCTCGAGGAGCGGGTTGTGCGCGTGGGCCACGCGATCGTCCCCGTCGAAGAAGGAGTCGACGTAGGAGGACCAGACGGCGATCGGATGGCGGGTCAGCACGACATAGCGGGCCTCGGGATAGAGGCGGGCGAGAAAGTCCAGGCAGAGCGCGTAGGCGGGCGTCTTGTCGAGGAGCAGGGAGGCGGCTCCGGCCTCCTCGCTGCCGAGCAGTCCCCGGTAGACGGCGTCGGTATAGGCTCTCAGGGCGTCGAGATAGGCCGACTCGCCGCCGGGAAGATGGGCGACCAGATGCCGGGCGGCCTGGCGGACGATGATGGGGTCGTAGGGTGCCTCCTCGACGCTCCCGTAGTAGCCGAGATGCGCGATCGGCGTGATGAGATGGGGCTCCTCGGGGGCGAAGATCTCCGAGTGCGCCCCGAGCAGCCGGCTCGAGAGCGTCGATCCCGAGCGCGGTGAGCCGATCAGGAAGACGAGCCGATCCTGCATGGGTCTCCCTTCCATCCTCGATCCCGTTCGTTCGATCCCGTATCAGCCGATCGGGCCCGGAGTCGCAGTGCGAGGCGGGGGAGCATACCCGAGAAGGAGGGCCGGACCGAGACCGGAGAGGAAGCGGTCGCGACGGGCGGAGCCGGGCTCCGCGATCAGAGGACCCGGCTCGCGATCCCGAGCGTCGAGGCGAGCCGCTGCGCATGGACCCGCAGCAGGGCCACGCCCAGCCGATGTCCGAGCCAGGGCTTCATGCTCCGAAGATGCCGGAACGCTGCGCGGTCGAGCTCGAGCAGGCGGACCTCCTCGTTCGCCACCGCCGTCTCGGCATGGGGCAGGTCCGCCAGCAGTGGGAGGCCCCCGAAGAGATCGCCGGCCCTCAGCAGCGCGAGAGGCTGCTCGATGGCGTCCCGGATGCGCAGCTGCAGACTGATGCTGCCTTCGGTGATCAGGAAGATCGAGTCGTTGTGATCGCCGCGGTTGCCCTGGCGATAGATGACCTCGCCGGCGCGCACCGAGCGGAAGCGGGTCACCTGGGCCAGTCCCATGGCCTCCTCGAGGCCGAGCTCGTGGAGAGCCGTGCGCTCGTAGAGGAATCGCGCGAGGATCTTCCCCGTGTCGAGCACATGGTCCCAGACGAGCTCGAGCGGCTCGGGGTCGGGTCGGTCGAAGGACAGGCCCGTCAGGATCAGGTCGTCCTGGGGGTCGTCGCGCTGCCAGCAGCCGACGGCATCCAGGGTGATGCTCCGCGTCGGGAGCAGCAACGAGATCCTCTGGACCGACTTGTAGGAGAACGGAGAAGGGGTCGCGACGCAGACGCCGCCGATGGACAGGTCCCGCGTGCGTCCTTCGAGCGCGCCGCCGAAGTCGCCGGAGTAGATCTGAACGGGAAGATCGGTGCCGACGCGGGGATTCGAGCGGATCTCGAGCGGGTCGATGGGAAGGCCCCTCTGGCCGCCGGACGCGTCCGGGTCGTCATGGTCGGAGTGGAACATCGGGTGCGGTCCTCGTGGGCAGGCTCTTCGGTCGCGCTCCAGTGGGACTTGAACCCTGCGCCGAGACTGGAATCCGGCTCGGGCGACACCGGGGACTCCAGAGCGGCCACTCACCTGGGGAGCGGCCCCCCATCCAGGGAAGAGGAGCGGGCTTTGTCCGGAATCGAGGCCAGGAGAACGCCCGAGGTGCGGGGCGCTCGCGTGAGTGCCTTCGAGGGGCTCGTGCTGGCTCTTCTCTGCCTCGTCCAGGCTCCGGGCCTGCTCGTGCTGGCGGAGGTGTGGAGCGAGGTGGAGTACGCCTCTCACGGCTTCCTGGTGCCCCTGGTGGCCCTCTGGGCTGCCACGGCCCATCGTGAGCGGCTCGCGGCCCTGGAGGCCCGTCCCGAGCCGGCGGGTCTGCTGCTGCTGGCGGGCGCGGCGCTGGCCTCGCTCGGCGCGCTGCTCCTGGCCGACGCGACCGCCATCGGAGTCGCTCTGGTCTGCACGATCTGGCTGGCGGTCTGGGCGCTGCGAGGCCGGGCCACCCTGCGTCTGCTCGCCTTCCCGCTCGGCTATCTCGTCTTCATGATCCCCCTTCCGTCCGCATGGGTGACGCCGCTGATCGTGAAGCTGCAGCTCTGGGTGAGCGCGGCCGGCGTGGCCCTGCTCCGGCTCGGCGAGGTCCCCGTCTTCCGGGACGGCAACGTGCTCACGCTTCCGGGCGGAGTCGAGCTCTTCGTCGCCGAGGCCTGCAGCGGCATCACGTCCCTGATCACGCTGCTTCCGATCGGCGTCTTCCTGGCCTACTTCACGGAGTCCGCGCTCTGGCGACGGGGCGTGCTCGTCCTGTCCGTCGTGCCGATCGCGCTCGCCGGAAACCTGCTGCGGGTCGTCCTGACCGTGCTGCTCGCGATCCGGGTCGACGTGGCCTTCGCGACCGGAGGGCCGGTCCACGAATGGGCGGGAGTGGCGACCTATGGGCTGGGATGTCTCTTCCTCCTGGCCATCGGTCGGGCGATGCGCTCGCTCTGGCCGGAGCGCGATCCGGATCCCGCATGAGCGAGCCGGAGCCTTCGCTCGAGGAGGGGATCCGACGTGTCGGATTCGCGCTCGGACTCGACGCCGTCGGGATCGCACCGGCGACGCCCCACGCCCGGACCGAGTTCCTGCGCGAGTGGGTCGCGCGCGGATTCGCGGGCGAGATGGACTATCTCGAGCGGCGTCTGGAGGAGCGGGTCGATCCCCGACGCGTGCTTCCGGGAGCCCGAAGCCTGATCGTCGTCGGGCTGGTGAGCGCGGAGTGCGCCGAGCCGGCCCCGAGCCGGGGAGGGGAGAGGGCCGCCGCGACCGATCCACTCCGGGGGCGGATCGCTCGTTATGCCGGGGGGGGACGACTATCACGACGTGCTGCTCGACCGGGTGAGGGCACTGGAGGCGGCGCTCTCGGGCCTCGCGGCCCGAGCGGTCCGATCCCGGAGCTACGTCGACACCGGGCCGGTCGCCGAGCGGGCGGCCGCCGAGCGGGCGGGGCTGGGCTGGATCGGGAAGAACAGCTGTCTGATCCATCCCGACCTCGGCTCCCACCTGATGCTCGGGGTGATCCTGAGCGATCTGGAGCTCGAGCCCGACGCGCCGGTGAGCGATCACTGCGGAACCTGTCGCGCGTGCCTCGACGTCTGCCCGACCGACGCCTTCGCCGAGCCCTACGTGCTCGACGCGACCCGCTGCATCGCCTACACGACCATCGAGAGTCGGGGGCCGATCCCGGAGCCGATGCGCGCGGAGCAGGGCGATCGGGTCTTCGGCTGCGATCTCTGTCAGGACGTCTGCCCCTGGAACCGGAGTCGACCCCGGGAGCCCCTCGCGGATCCGTTGGGTCTCCGGGCTCGCCTGGAGCAGCGGGAGCAGTGGCGGATGCCGACCCTCGAGTGGCTGCTCTCTCTGGACGAGACCGGATTTCTCGAGGCGAGCCGGAAGAGCGCTCTCCGCCGCCCCGGGCACCGGGGATTGATTCGCAACGCGCTGGTCGCCGCGGGCAACGCGGGAGACGCCCGTCTGCGCGACGCCGTGGCGCGCTGGGCCGGGAGCGAGGACGAGATGCTGGCGGAGCACGCACGGTGGGCCCTGGCGCGCCTCGAGCCCCTCTGATGGGCAGCCCGGGGCGACGGGCAGCCCGGGCCGCACCGGTCCCGATCCGTTCGCCGACTCCCCGGGTTCTCGGCCGCGTCAGCCCGTGGCCCGTCGCCGCGCCATCAGCCGCGCCGTGTAGGCGGGTCTCGGCTCGTGGGTGAGCCCCTCCTCGGAGTCGATCGCCTCGAGCCCGGGGAAGAGAGAGCGGAGCTCGCCCGGCTCGAGCAGGAAGTCGTCGCGCGTCGGGCCCCAGCCCAGCTCGCGCTGGGCCCGCGTGAAGGTCTCGTAGAGGAGCAGGCCATCCGGCGCGAGGAGTCGGGCGATCCACGGGGTCCGTTCGCGGCTCAGGTATCGGAAGACCAGCACCGCACCGAAAGCGCCCTCGGGCAGCGGCGGCGGCGTCTCCGACTCGAGGTCGGCCTCGACGGTCTCCACCGATCCAGGGAGATCCCTGACGGCCTCGGCGAGCTCGGCGAGCGCCTCGCGGTTCCGGTCGACCGCCACGACGTGCAGGCCGCGTTCGGCCAGCACCCGGGCATGCCGTCCGCGTCCGCAGGCGAGGTCGAGGACGGGACCGAGCGCCTTCTTGCCTTCGATCTCGCCGAGACGGGCCTCGAAGAAGGCCGAGGGCCGGCCGGGCTCCGGCCTAGCGTCGCGCGCCATCGCGTGCGAGCCACTCCGTCATCCGACCGGGATGGTCGGTCACGATGCCGTCGACGCCGAGGTCGAGCAGGGTGCCGATCTCCTCGAGGTCGTTGATCGTCCAGACATGGACGGCCACCCCGTGGCCGTGCGCATGCTCGACGAGCTCGCGGGTGACGAGCGGACGCTCGGCGAAGACCGGCGGGATCTGGAGCGCCATCACGCCCTCGGGCATGGGATCTCCGGTCAGCGCGCTCTGGATGGCAGCCACGATCTCACCCAGGCACGCGCTGACGGCGGGGACGACTGCGTGTCGCCCGAGCGCCTCGCGCAGGATCCTCATCACCGGATCCTCGCCCGCCGTGAGCAGGGTCCGCTCGGCCCGGTCGTAGCGGGCCACCAGATCGAGGGTCGCGGCGGTGGCCCGGGGGTCGGCGCTCTTGATCTCCAGATTGAAGCGCGCCTCGGGGAAGGCGGAGAAGGCCTCTTCGAGGGTGGCGATCCGGATTCCGCGACTCCGGTAGGGTCGCTCTCCGGATTCGTCCTCGAAGTGGTAGCCGGCGTCGAGCCGCTTCAGGTCGGCGAGATCCAGACGACTCGCCTCGCCGCGTCCGTCGGTCGTGCGGTCGAGCATCGGATCGTGGAGCAGGATCGGGATGCCGTCGCGCGAGAGATGGATGTCGCTCTCGAGGATGTGGGCGCCGTCCGCGAGAGCCTGCTCGAAGGAGACGAGGGTGTTCTCGGGACGGCTGCCCGCCGAGCCCCGATGCCCGATCACGAGCGGGCCGGGAAGATCGAAGTAGGGATGCATCACGATTAGGGTATCATCCGTCGGCTCATGAGCGTGCTCACCCGGGACCAGATTCTCAGCGAGATCGACCAGGGGCGCGTGCGACTCGACCCCTTCGACCGCTCGCAGGTCGGCGTCGCCTCGGTCGACCTCACGCTCGGTCCCGAGATCCGGGAGATCCTCCCCGGCCGCGACCCGATCCGCGTGATGAACGATACCGACTATCGGGACTATACGCGGGTCCGACTGCTCGACGGCCCCTTCCGTCTCGATCCCGGCGTGACGATTCACGGCATCACGGCCGAGCGCGTGAGCCTGCCCGACGATCTCTGCGGCTTCCTCGAAGGACGGAGCCGCTTCGCGCGGCTCGGCCTGATGATCCACGTCACCTCGGCCTTCGTGCAGCCCGGCGTCTCGAACCGCCAGGTGCTCGAGATGAGCAACGTGTCCTCCCGCGCCCTCGAGGTCGTCGCGGGCGTACGGATCTGTCAGCTCGTGCTGATGCGGACCGAGGGCCGGGCCGTCTATCGCGGCCGCTTCCGGGATCAGATGGAGATCTGAGGCGTGCGGGCCGTCGTGCAGCGCGTGCGCTCGGCTCGGATCGAGGTCGGCGAGGAGACGGTCGCGGAGATGGGGCCGGGGCTCCTGGTGCTGGTCGGCGTGGCGATCGGGGACCGTGAAGCGGACGCCCTCGAGCTCGCGCGCAAGCTCGTGGGGCTCCGGCTCTTCGAGGACGAGGCGGGGCGGATGAACCGCTCCGTCGCAGAGGTCGGCGGCACGCTCGGCCTCGTCTCGCAATTCACCCTGCAAGCGGACGTGCGCAAGGGACGCCGCCCCTCCTTCGGCGCCGCCGCCCCGCCCGATGCGGCCCGTCCCCTCTTCGATCGGGTCGTGGAGGCGGTGCGCGAGCAGGGCATGCCCGTCGTGACCGGTCGCTTCGGCGCGTCGATGGACGTGTCGCTGGTGAACGCGGGACCCGTCACGATCCTGATCGACACCGCGCGCGCGGCCTGACCCGGACGGGTCCCGCATCTCCTCCGTCCGGACGCGGGTCGGCGCGGGGTCGGCGCGGATACCCGGCGGCACGGGAGAGTGGAGAGAGGAACGCACGGGGCCGCGCGGTGAGGGGAATCACGCCGGGATCGGGACGGGATGCGTCGGAGCCGTCCGCTTCCTGCGAAGCTTGCCGACTCGGCAGGATCCGCCACACTCTCGTGTGGGGAACTGAGAGGGCGAGTCGATCGATCCCGCGGAGGGTCGGTCTCTCGCACGGTCTTCTGGTGCGATCTTCTTCGTATCCAGAGAGACAGAGAGGTTGGACACATCATGAAGATTTCAGGGATTCGTTCGGGCGAGAGCCCGAAGAGCGCAGACCCGCGCCCGCAGCCGGGGCGGGAGCAGGCTCGAGGACTCGTGGCTCATCGGGGTCAGGGTCGGCTGGACGGCAGACATCACCGCAGACACGACGGCAGACATCTCGGTGGAACGCTCGCGACGGTGCTGCTCGCGCTCGCTCTGATCAGCGCGCCCTCGGTCGGGATGGCGGGCAGCAAGGCGGGTGAGGTCGGTCGGGAGAGCGGGCTGGGCGCCGCGGCGGCCATCTCCTCCCTGGTCTACGGCCCCTTGAAGCTCGTCTACGCGACGGGGGGGCTGGTCGTCGGTGCGTTCGCCTGGGCCTTCACGGCGGGCGACACGCAGGTGGCGGACAAGGTCTTCACCCGCTCGCTGCGGGGGACCTACGTGATCACGCCGCAGATCCTGCTCGGCGAGGAGCGCCTCGAGTTCATCGGTCGCGACGTTCGGGACGCACCGACGCGGACGGAGAGCGTGGCATCGGCGGAGACGGCGCCGCCGGCCTACGAAGATCCGACCTACGACGAGCTCGGCTGGTAGGCCTCTCCTCCCCGGCCCCGGCCCCGGCCCCCTCCGCCCCGGCCTCCCCCGGATCTCCGGGAGGGAGCTCCCGGACGAGCTTCGGGCAGGCCTCCAGGCGGAGCTTGCGGGAAGCTCTGGGGGAGGGCCTGGGCCGGGAGGGCTCGGCCGAGCAGCGGAGCGTCCGCCGAGGCCGACGCGGAGCGCGGAGAGCAGCAGTCCAGGGCGCTGATGCCCGAGGGGTGAGGTCCGCGCGCTGGCGCCCCTGCGGTCGAAGCGTCACCCTCCCGCCGAAGCTCCATGTCCGATCTCCTCGCACAGATTC
>CAYXLY010000101.1:0-11873 GCA_964466005.1 uncultured Spirochaetaceae bacterium
CGCCCCCCGCCCCTCACGAGATGCCGCCTCCGACTCGCGGCGAGTCGCCCCGCCGCCCGGATCGCCCGGAGCCACGACCCCGGCCACGCCGATGACGAGGGCGATCCGACCGCGTCGACAGGCGCGACAGCGATAGGCCTCGCGGGGCTGCGCGCGACCCGCCGGGCCCACCCGGTCCGGTCGATCCGGCGCCTCGAAGAGCGGCCCCTTACGACCGCAGCGCTCGCACTCGAGCTGCACGGGCAGCAGGAAGGGGGACTCCTCCGGCTCGCCTGCGTCCATCGGCTGACGCGCCTCGCGCCAGACGCGCACCAGCGTGCGCAGGAGATAGCCGCCCTCGCCGGCCGCCAGCCGCGGCCAACCCGTCAGACGGAAGATCCACCCGCCACAGGGGCAACGCAGCCCGAGGTAGCGCATTTCGGGATCGCGCCGCTCCGGCGCGAAGACCGGCAGGGAGGCGTCGCCCTTCCAATCATCGAGCGTCCAATCATCGAGAGACAGCGGGCTCACGAAGAGCGATTGTAGTCGCTCGGGGGCGAGGCCGTCTCCGGGTCCGGATTCCGTCGGGACTCGCGCTCCGCGAGGACCCTCCGGATCGCTCGACGATGGTGATCGGCCTCGCTCAAATCGGGCAGGCGGGAGCGCTCCCGTTCCAGTCGGCGCTCGACCTCCGCCCGGTCCCCGCCGCAGGCATCGAGCAGGAACTGCACGTCCTCGGAGCGCGCCGCGCCCGGTACCCGGTCCCGCAATCCGATGCGCTTCGCGATCTCGCGACCCCGCCTGGTCGTCGCGAAGACGGCGAGCGTCGCCAGGAGGGCCACGACGAGCAGCAGCAGGGTCTTCATGGACGGTGCCGAGGCCCCACCCGCCTACTCGCCGGAGCCGTCGTCGGGACCCTCGGGCAGCGGCTCGCCCGCGGCCTCGAGCGTGAATCGGTAGCGAAGCTCCTTGCGCATCCAGACGATTCCACCGAAGACGAGGCCCAGAAGCCACCCCTCGAGCAACGAGCTCGCCGAGAGGGGCCATCCCGCCACGAGGCAGCCCGCCGTCGGGTAGAAGCCGAGGAAGAGCAGCCCCTTCGTCGTCAGGTACCAGAGGGATCCCCGCCGCCGGACTCCCTCCCACCAGATCCGCTCGCTCTCGTCCATCCTGAGCTCGTTCGGGTTCATGCTCCCTCCTTCCTTCCTTCAGGGCCCGCTTCAGGCCCCGCTCCCCTCCCCGGGAGCTCGCGCGGTCGCCCTCGGAGCTTCTCGGTCGGACAGGCAAGACCATTGAATCCGAGGTGCAGCACGAGTGAAGCACCGGATAGCATGTGGTGACAAGCACCCATCACGGGAGGCAGCCGAGCCGGCGGAGGGAAGAGCCGGCGCGGTAACTCCGGCATCGGGCCAGTGCGGAGGGAGCCCGGCAGCGCCGATCGCGAGCCCGCCGACGTGGGGCGTGCGGAGCACTCGAGGTGCAGCCAGCGGCGGCGGACGTAACCTGGGAGGGTCCGAACGTTCCTCATGCCAGGGCTCGTCAGTCGAGCCCGCCCCAGCTTGCGGGAGTCCTCCATGTCACCCCGATGCCTCGACCTCGCCGGGAGCGTCCGCTCCGTCCTGCTCGTCCTCTTCCTGATTCCGTTCTGCCTCGCCTGCCGATCGGGGGGAGGCGGATCGATCGACGTCGTCCAGACGGGCCTCGTCCCGGTCGGCGCCGTCTCGGCCGAGGACCTGCTCGTCGTCGACTGCCTGCTGCCGGGACAGGTCCGGAAGCTCGGTCGGAGCCAGGTCTACATGACGCCTCGGCGACCGGCGAAGACCTCGGCCAGCGAGTGCGAGATCCGAGGCGGCGAGTACACCGCCTACGACCGGGCCGACTATCGGACCGCGCTGCGGGTCTGGATGGGACGCGCCGAGACGGGCGATCCCGAGGCCCAGACCTACGTCGGGGAGATCTACGAGAAGGGGCTCGGCGTGGCGCCCGACTACACGCTCGCGGCCGAGTGGTATCGACGCGCGGCCGAGCAGGGCTTCGAGCGCGCCATGTTGAATCTCGGGCAGCTCCACGAGCTCGGGAGGGGGGTCGAGCGCGATGCGGGTGAGGCGCTCGCCTGGTATCGCAAGGCCTCGGGTCTCGAGGAGGCCGGCCTCGAGTATCGCATCGCGGGCAGCGGCCGACCCGGGAGCTCGAGCCCGGACCCGACGGCGGGGCGCCCGGCGAGCAACGAGCGGCTGCTCGCCGCGGCGAGCGCGCCTCCGTCGATCCAGCTGATCGAGCCGCCCATTCCCGAGACCCGCGCCCTGCACGTCGTCTTCCAGGACGCGCGAAGCGAGGAGTCGACGCAGCCCCGCTCGCGCGCCTTGATCGGACGGGTGACGGCGGCCGCCGGACTCGTGGCGCTGCTCGTCAACGACGTCGAGCAGGAGGTCGACCGCGAGGGGCTCTTCCGCGCCGACGTGCCTCTCTCCGAGGAGGGCAGCGAGGTCGTGATCGCCGCCGTCGACCGACAGGGAAGACGGGCGGAGCGGCGGGTGCGGCTCGAGCTCCCCGGTCCTTCGCGCTCGAGCTCCGAGGAGACGAGCCGCTCGAGCCGCACGAAGGTCGCGAAGCGCGTCGAGTTCGGCGACTACCATGCCCTCGTGATCGGCAACGGCGCCTATCGGCACCTGCCGCGCCTGGAGACCGCTCGCGCGGATGCGGAGGCCGTCGCCGGCGTGCTGCGCGATCGCTACGGCTTCCGGGTCACGCTGATCCGCGACGCGACGCGCTACGACATCCTCTCGGCCCTGAACGAGATGCGCGCGACGCTCACCGACCAGGACAACCTCCTCGTCTACTACGCGGGCCACGGAGAGCTCGACAAGATCAACATGCGCGGTCAGTGGCTTCCCATCGACGCCGAGCGGGACAGCAGCGCGAACTGGATCTCGAACGTCGCGATCACCGACATCCTGAACGCCATGAACGCCCGGCACGTGATGGTCGTCTCGGACTCCTGCTATTCGGGGGCGCTCACCCGCTCCTCCCTGGCGAGCCTCGACGCCGCGCTGTCCGAAGAGAAGCGCGAGGCCTGGCTTCGGGCGCTGGCCTCGAAGCGATCCCGGACGGCCCTCACCTCGGGCGGCCTCGCGCCGGTCCTCGACGCCGGCGGCGGCGGTCACTCGGTCTTCGCCCGGGCCTTTCTCGACGTGCTGCGACAGAACGAGACGATCCTCGAGGGCCAGAAGCTCTACCAGGAGCTCTCTGCCCGCGTGACCTACGCCGCTCGCAGCTACCAGTTCGAGCAGCTGCCCCAATACGCCCCGATCAAGTTCGCGGGCCACGAAGCGGGCGATTTCTTTCTCGTACCGAGCCTCTGACGACTCGATCCGCTCTTCTCGAGCGTGTTTGTGCTGGATCGCATGGCGGGAACCGGTCACAATACGGCGACTTTCCGACATTTCGATCATGGATCCGAACATCGTGAGAGCCGACGAGGGGTCGGGGGAGGCAGGGCGTCGTGAGGGAGAGAGGTTCGTCCGAGAGAGGTCGTCGGGGTCGGGAACGCTTCGCCGAAGGCCGCGGCCGAGGGCTCGCGACGGGAGCCGGGCTGCTGATCGCGCTGGCCGTCTCGCTGCTCGTGGCCGGGGTCGCCACGGCACAGCAGCGAACGCTCGGGGCCATCGCCAACGTCCTCGCGGTCGACTCGTCGGGCAACGCGGCGCCGGGCTGCGCGGGTGACGGCAACACGCTGACCAGCCAGCTGAACACCGTCTTCGGGACGCCTGGGTTCGACGACGAGTCGGTCGGCGTGGGCTCGAGAAGAGCGCTCTTCCGAGCCTGCGACGTCCTCACGCAGACGGGCGCGCAGGGCTGGACCGGGGAGGCGCCCGCGGCGCCCGAGCAGATCGCCGCCCAGGGGCTCGCCCTCGCTCCCGAAGAGATCTTCACGAGCATGGACAATGCCCGGGCCTCCTTCGACCTCCAGACCGCGAACGTCGCCCGTCGGCTCTCGACGCTCCGGCTCGCGCGCCGCTACGGGCGGCGCGCCTCGGAGGTCCTGGCGATCCGGGAAGGCCGCCCCTCGATGGGACCCGATCCGAGCGACCCGGACACCGGAGCCTCGGGCCCCCTCGCAGCCGGTCAGTCCGATCGCGCCCAGCGTCTCCTGCTCGCTCTCCAGAACGGCATCAACGCCGGCGACGAGACCGGCTCGGGGCTCGGCGTCTTCCTGAACGGTCGGGTGCACGTGGTCAAGGGCGAGGAGAACGAGTCCGAGCGCGGCAGCGAGGGCAACGGCGGCGGATTCACGCTCGGGATCGACAAGCAGATCGACGACACGACCTACGCGGGCATCGCCTTCGGCTACACGCGGATCGGCACCGACTACGATGGCAGCGCCAGCGAGGCGGACCTCGACGCCATCACGGTCTCCGTCTACGGCGCCTGGTATCCGAACGAGGCGCTCTTCGTCGACGGATCGATCTCGACGGCCTGGCTCGGCCTCGACGCGACCAACGATCTCGTCGTCTTCGACGGCGGTCCACCCGTCCGGGACCTTCAGGGCTCGACGGACGGCGTCAACTTCGGCTTCGACATCGGCGCGGGCTACACGTTCCAGGTCGCGGAGATCACGGATCTCGAGCCGCTGGAGGGGCTGACCTTCGAGCCCTTCGCGCGCCTGAACGTCCTGTATACGGAGATCGACGGCTTCCTTCAGAAGGGCGGCGACGACTCCCTGAATCTGCAGATCGCCAACCAGGAGGCGACGTCCGTGACCGGGAGCTTCGGCTTCCGTACCGACTACGCCTGGAGCACCCGCTACGGCGTGCTCACGCCCTACTTCCGGGCCGCCTATGTCCACGAGTTCAACCAGGAGAACGACGACCTGGGCGTCGGCCTGGCCGCGGTCCCCGGCTCGGCCTTCAAGCTCAAGGCCCAGGCCACGGACAGCCACTACGGCAACTTCGGCCTCGGCGTCGCCGCCACCCTCGGTCAGGGCCTGTCGCAGTTCGTCGACTACGACGTCGTCGGCGGACACGACAACGTGACCATCCACCAGGTGACCATCGGGCTGCGGCTCGAGCTCTAGAGGCCGTCGAGTTCCTCGCTCGAGCCGACCGGAGGGCGACCCGCTGCGTGGCCCCCTGAGATCTGCTCTCTCCGGAGCCTTGTGCGACGCGCTGCGCGGGATGCTTCGCGGGCCTCGGAGCCGGCCTGGGCACGGGCGCAGGTGTCGGCGCGGCCTCTTGCCCCTCGCTCTGCTGGGAGCGTTCGTTCTGCCGGGCGCTCTGCTCGGCGCCTGCGCCGGCTCGATCGGCTCGATCGGCCCGCTCGGCTCGCTGCCCGATCCGGAGACGCGGACGGCGCGGGCGGCCGCTCTCGCCGAGGCGGGCGGATTCCAACGACTCCCGGACACCGAGGGCGGCCGAGCCTCGGGCCTGCCGGTGGCGGCGTGGCTTCGGCCGGGCGCCCGGAAGGACTGCCTTCGCGTCTATCTCGAAGGGGACGGGCTCGCCTGGCGGACCCGCTGGCGCAGCGCGGCCGACCCGACGCCGGTCGATCCGGTGGGACTGAGACTCGCGCTGGCGGATGCCTCGAACGCCACGCTCGTCTATCTCGCTCGACCCTGTCAGCTCGGAGGCGCCTCGAGGCCGCCCTGCCGTCCCCTGCTCTGGACGGCGGCGCGCTACGGCGAGGAGGTTCTCCAGGCCGTCAGCGATCGACTCGACGGGATCCTGCCTGCGCGGACGAGCGGAGCCGGACCCGCCGGCGAGGCCGCAGGGCGCCCGATCTCCGACGCGCTCGACCTCACGCTCGTCGGCTACTCGGGCGGCGGGGTCCTCGCCGCCCTGCTGGCTGCCCATCGCGACGACGTCGACCGGCTCGTCACGATCGCCGCGCCCCTGGATCTCGACCACTGGACGGAGGCTCGGCGGGTCTCCCCGCTGCGGCTCTCCCTGTCTCCGATGCAGGAGACGGACCGGCTGCGCGGGATCCCGCAGCTCCACTTCGTGAGCGAGGCGGACGGGTCGGTCCCCGTCGAGTCGACGGAGCGCTTTCACGAGGCTCTCCGACCCGATGCCCCATCTCGCCTGCACCGGATCGAGGGCGTCGGTCACGCGGACTGGCCCGATCGCTGGCGCGCGATCCGGAGCCGCCTGGGACCGCATTGTGGAGCCCCGTCCCGGGAGAGCCGAGCCCCCTCCCGGCCCCCCACGACGTCATTGCCCGCGGCGGCCTCCCTTCAGAAGAGCAGGGCCAGGTAGCTGGCGTAAGCCACCAGGAAGAGGCTGCCCAGGGCGCGACCGATCGCGATGCCCTGCGAGATGATCCACCAGAGCGAGATCGTCGCGCCCAGCATCACCCAGAGATCGAAGCGCAGCAGCGCCGCGGGGACGGGGACATCGACCACGAGCGCCGTCAGCCCCATGATGCCCAGGATGTTCAGGACGTTGCTGCCCACCACGTTGCCGAAGGCGACGTCGGCGCTGCGATGTGCCGCCGCGATCAGCGTCGTCGAGAGCTCCGGCAAGGAGGTTCCGAGGGCGACCACGGTCGCGCCCATCACGGCGTCGGAGATCCCGAGCTGAGCGCCCAGCGCCACCGAGCCCTCCACCGTCAGATGCGCCCCGACCCCCAGCGCCGCGCTGCCGCTCGCCAGGAAGAGCAGGATCGCGGGCCCCGTGTGGGGCATGCCGAGGACGCGTTGCAGCTCCTCCTCGGCCTGCGAGAGGTCCAACCCCGGCATGCGCATCTCGCCCCGGGCCGTCAGCGCCATGCCGGCGACCAGCAGCCCGACGAGCAGCGCCCCGTGCCCGAGACCGAGCGGCCCGAGCGCGCAGAGCCCCAGGAAGAGGCCGCTCACGGCGACCATGAAGGCCGCCTGACGGCTGGCGCTCCGATCCGGTCGCGCCGGATGGATCAGGGCCGGCGCGCCGAGCACGACGAGCACGTTCGAGATGTTGCTGCCCACGACGTTGCCGATGCTCAGCCCCGAGAAGCCGGAGAGGGCGGAATGCAGCGAGATCACGAGCTCCGGCGCCGAGGTTCCCAGCGCGACGACCGTCAGGCCGACGATCAGGGGAGAGATCGACGCGCGCCGCGACATCCCCAGCGCACCGCGCACCAGCAGGTCGCCTCCGATGACCAGGTAGACGACTCCACCGAGCAGGCGCAGCAGATCGAGCGTCTCACTCAACGTCTTGCCGCGGGCCCCTGGGCGAGCTGCGCTGGCGATCGTCCAACAGCCCGTTGATCGCGCGACCGAGGAACCCGATCTCGTCCTCGCCTCGCGAGTCCGCCCGCAGGCCGACCTCTCCGGCGCGCACGCGATCGACCAGCTCGGCGAGCTGCCGGATCGGACGCGCGAGATAGAGGCCGAGCGAGACCGCGACGAGCATCGCGATCGCCGAGAGTGAGAGCGAGAGGTCGATCAGCTGGCTCCGCAGGGCGCCGACCTGGCGGTCCACGTCCGCGGCGTCCTTCTGCACGACGAGGCTCCAGCCCTGGAGGGGCAGCGAGCGCGTCGCGGCCTGGATCGGCTCGTCCGGAGAGTCGGACAGGGGTCCGAGCGGGGTCCTGGACTCGCTGGCCAGAGCCGCCTGCAGAGCGATCGCGACGGAAGGCGGAGCCGCGCGCTCCTCGGAGACCGGGCTGACGCGCGTCAGGGGACGCAGCGGCGCGCGCGCCGGACCCTGTCCATCGGTCGCCCCGCCCTGTCGCAGGCCGCTCAGGAGGGAGAGCCGGCCATCCGCCCTCCGCATCACCACATAGGCCTCTCCCGACTCCTCGAGACCCGAGTAGGCGCTCGTCACGCTCTCGATCTCGTCGACGTCCTGGACGACCTCGACCGCGCCGATCGGCTCCCCGTCCAGCAGGAGGGGCGCCCGGATCGCGAGCTCGACGTCGCCCCGATCGCCCCGGTCGGGGTCGGTCCGATCGGCGAAGGCCGGCCCGAGCTCGACGGAGCCGGGGATCTCCAGGCGCTCGGCCGCCGGGATGCGAGCATGCCCCTGGCTCGTCACCGGTCGTCCCATCCGGTCGTAGACGGTCAGCCGCCGGAGGTCGTCCACCGCGGCGAGGGCGTCGCGCAGGGCCTGATCGATGCGGCGGAGCTCCTCCACGTCTCCACTGCGCTCGTAGCGATGAAGACCTTCCCGAAGCGACATCGGGCTCGTCACGAGGCGGACCCGGTCCCGCCAGCCCTCGAAGACCTCCTCGAGGCCCTTCTGCTTGATCTCGGCCAGCGCCTCGAGCTGTCGCGCCGAGCTCTCCCGCACGAGGCTCGTCGTCGCGTGGAGTGCGAACGCGCCGAGGAGGAACAGGCTGGCGAGCGTTGCGGAGCCGACGCCGAAGATCAGCTTCGTCCGGATGTCCATGGGGCGAGGATAGGCCGTTGGGGAACGTCCCGTCACACGCCTCGCGGTCAGGCGGGGCCGGTCGCCCGGACCCTGCCGGCGCGAGCGGATCAGGTCTCTCGCGTGCTCGAGCCTCGCGCCGAGGGGACCCGGCTCGGCGACGCGGATCGAGCGGGGGCGGGTCGAGACGAGGCGGACCGGGAAGACAGCCTCTGCCGGGCCGCCCGGGCGCGCCGTCTCGATTCGAAGAGCGAGAGTCCGCAGGCCCGACAGGCCGCCTCGTCCCAGACGGTCTGGAATCCCTCGCGCGAATCGCGCCAGCGCGTCTCGCAGCCGGGACAGCGCCCGAGCCAGACGACTCCGCGCGTGAGCGCCGCGAAGACCACTCCCGAGAGGCCGACCGCGAAGGCGATCGCCGCATGGCCGCTCGCCAGACCATGGAGAAGCAGCGGCAGCCAGAGGACCGGCGCCCAGACCGAGACCTGCCGCCATCGCCAGATGCCCTCGAGCCGCTGGAGCGGGGTCGTCATCGGGCCTGCCCACCGGTCTGCAGATCCGTCTCGCCTCGACGGGTCAGCGCCGCCAGATACTCACCGCTCGCCACGCGCCCCAGGAGCGTCGTCTCGTAGCCCGCCGCGAGGGCGACCTCGCGCAGGTCTTCCTCCGCCAGATAGAGCCAGGGAAAGGGGTCGCCCCGCCAGCCGCGATAACGCGTGGACAGGACGATCTCTCCCCGCTCGGGCGAGGCGTCCTCGAGATCGCCCTCCCACGCCTGCCGAAGTGCGCTGGAGTCGACGAGGATCTCCCCGGTCGACACCAGGCAGGCGCGCAGACGTTCGAGGAGCTTCCCCAATGGTCTCACACCGCCCGCCAGCCCGATCGTCTGCATCCCGAAGAGGATCGTGTCGAAGCGGCCCAGCCGCTCCGGGTCGTCGAGCGTCATCACGTCGAGCGTCTGGGCGTGGCGGACGCCGCGCTCGCGACAGAGGGCCGTGCAGAGGGGGCTGAGGTCGATCGCAGTGACCTCGAGACCCCGGGCCTGCAGCGCGAGCGCGTGCCGCCCCGCCCCGGCTCCGACGTCCAGCACCCGCCCCTGCGCCCGCTCGATCGCCAGACGGTCGAGCGAGGCCAGGGTGCCCTCGAGCGTGAAATACTCCTGCGTATCGATCTCGAAGCCCACTCCGTCGGCGCGCCACGCCTGGACACGACGCGCGCGACCCGTCCGGTGGTGGTCCATCAGCGCCGCCGCCAGGGGCTCGGCCGGTCCGACCCGACGCGGCCAGTAGCGGGAGAGGGTTCGCATGACCGGCCGTCGACTAGCCCGGATCATTCATGAAGCCCGCGACGAGAACGTCGAGAGTGCTGAAGATTCGCGGACCTCGGACCGTAGGCCCGCGCAGGCGGACCCGTGGTCCGTCGAGCAGGCCGGAGGGAGAAGGCCGTGAAGATTCGGTGCTCTGGACGTTCGCAGGAGGGCGCTCATGAATGATGCGGGCTAGGGGGCTTCGAGCTCGTAGAGGAGATGGCGCGAGAGGTCGCCGAGGAGCACGGGGCGGATCCTGCGCTCCGTGAAGTGCCAGCCCTTCGTCTCGTCCCAGGCGAAGCGATCATGGTAGTGGCCCGTGATGATCGGCTGGAGCGGGAAGTCGGGCAGGGCCTGGAAGACCGTGAAGCGGGCCCGGGTCGAGGCGCCGGCCCCGTCCTCGTCGAGCTCGAGGATCAGGTTCGTCGTCACGTGCTGCGTCCGCGGCGTGCCGTCCTCGTAGAGACGCGTCGAGCGATCGTAGATCCGCCGCACCTCGTCCTTGCCGACCGCCGTCACCGCTCCGTCGGGATCCAGCATCCGGGCGTGCGCGAAGAGCTCCGCGACGCCTTCGAAGTCTCCCGCGTCGATCCGCTCGGTGTAGAGGAAGTAGAGGTTCTCGATCGCGGTTCGCGCGTCGGCGGGCGATCGCCCGTCCGGGCGGTCCTCGCGGTCCTGGCTCATGGAGTCGCTCCGGTCGACGGGCTCAGCCGATCGAGGAGGGGAAGTCGGAGGAGTCACTCGACTCCGGACGCGGCTCGCCCACGAAGCGGCTCCATTCCTCGTCGTCGACCGCCTCCATGTGGTCTTCCATGAAGCTCTTGAACCGGAAGCCACAGTTCAGGCACTCGAGATAGTGGTACGTCTCGGGACCCCGGGTCGAAGAGCCTTCGATCTCGGCACGGACCCACAGGCGACTCGGCAGGCCCGCTTCCTCGCAGGCCTCACAGTAGAGCGTGAACAGGGAATCGATCATCGGCATTTCCACCCTCCCGAGACGATAACGTATCCCAGGATCGATCGCGGAGATTCCCGGCCGGATCGGGGTGATCGGGGTGGCGCAGCGACTCCGGCGACGGCGCCTGCAGAGGCGGTCCACGCGGGGCGGTGGCCATGGGGCCGCAGCGACGCCCCCCCGCGGCGACAGCGCGGGCGACGGCCACGCCCGCGCGGGCGGACGCCACCCGCGAGGGATCGCGAGCCGGAGGCAATGCGTGTGCAGAACGGGCGCTGCGGCGGTCGGACGGGGGTCGGACGGGGGAGAGGAGTCGGGCGGAGCGAGGCGAGGCGAGGCGAGCGGAAGGCCCGGTAGATCCCCGAATCCGATCACTCGAGGACGAAGGGCGGAGAGCCGCTGCGATCCCGGGCGAGAACGTGACCCCGGGCCTCGAGATCGGCCAGCCACCCGCGGGCCCGATCGAGCGCCCGCGCGAGCGCGAGGATGCTGTCGGGGGCGGAGACCGTCTCGGGGCGATGAAGATCCGCGAGAGCCACCCGACACGACCAGGCCTCCTCGCTCCCGCTCGCGCTCCCCACCCGCTCGGGCTGCGTGATCACCAGCGTGAGCCGCCGCGCCGGCGTCTCGGGTGCGCGGGCGCCTCCTGCCTCTCCGTTGCCTGCCGGCTCAGCGGTCTCTCCGGGCTCGGCGGCCCTTCCCGGGTCGGCAACGGCGCCCGGGCCGGCGGCTCCGGCTGCTCCGATGGATCCGGGGGCCTCGACCGGGGCCGCTCCGGGGGAGCCACTCGGACGCAGAGCGAAGATCTCGACCGTGGCGATCGCGTTCTTCATGGAATCGACTCTTCCGGTCCTTCTTCCGATCTCGAGCGGACCTCGGCGCCCTCCGGCGCCGCGGCCGGGGCCTCCGAATGGCCCAGGGAGCGATCCGGAGCGACACGGTCCCGAATCGATTGCTTCAGCTCGCGGAGCTCGGGGAATCGTCCCTGCGCGGCCCGATCGAAGAGTGCCTGCCCGTCGAGCCGCACGACGAAGACCCCGGCCTCGCGACCCGGCACGAGCGCGACCTCGCCCAGCTCCCCCTCGAAGCTCGTGAGCAGCTCCTGCGCCGTCCAGCCGGCGCGCAGCAGCCAACGACAGCCGGTGCAGTACTCGATCTCGACCCGCGGCCGCCGCGGCCCGTCGCGCCCCGATCTCTCGCCGGTCACGGCCGACGACGCTCCGGATCTCCCGACATCATCAGCTGGGCGAAGCGACGCAGGAAGCGCTTCTGGCGCTCGATCTGATCCGGCGCC
>CAYXLY010000102.1:0-11803 GCA_964466005.1 uncultured Spirochaetaceae bacterium
CTGCATGCTCTGCTCTCCGAAGACGGGATCCCAGACGGAGTCGACGAGTCGCCATTGGTAGAGCGCCATGTAGACGGCGATCACGAACCCGACTCCGGCAATCAGACAGATCGGGATGCGCTGGGACCAGGCCGATGGGTTGTAGCGCCAGGGGGCGGGACTCGCCTCGAGATCGACGTCCCAGCCGGTCGGGAGTCCTTCATCGACTTCTTCGCTCGTCGCATGGGGCTCGCGTCGCACGGCCGAGAGCATTGCAATGCCGATGCCACTCGGGCGCTGCGAGCGCGGCGCGGCGCGGCCAGAGAGCCGGCCCGTCGCCCGCATTAGAGCCGACCGGAAGACGGACCGGAGAGACAGGGCTTCGAGAAGAGCGGGAGCGATCGAATCGTCGGGAGAGCCGCCCCGATCGACGATCGACACATCCTGGCACGGAGATTGAAGCCCAGATCATTCGACGCAAAGTGATCGAGCTCATCCGAAGCCCTCGCGAACGGAGCTCGATCCAGGAGGATCCGCCCATGTCCGAGACGCCCCCCGAGAACCTCACCGACGCGCGATCCGACCGGGACGCAGCCCCGCTCGTGCTGGTGACGGGCGCCTCGGGCCTGATCGGGACGCGAGTGGCCCGGCAGCTCGCCCCCGATCACCGCGTCGTGGGGCTCGACGTGATCCGGCCTCCCGAGGCGTTCCCGGACGAAGCGGACTTCGTCGAGTGCGACCTGACCTCGGACGAGAGGACGCAGAGCGCGATTCGCACCGTCGTCGAACGCCACGGCGCCGAGGTCGCCAGCGTCATCCACCTCGCCGCCTACTACGACTTCTCGGGCGAGCCGAGCCCGCTCTACGGAGAGCTCACGGTCCAGGGAACGAGACGGCTCCTCGAGGCCCTGAAGGCGCACGCCCGGACCCGGCAGGTCGTCTTCTCCAGCAGTCTGCTCGTGATGCGACCCGTCGAGCCGGGCGAGGTGCTCGACGAGAGCTGCGACGTCTTCGCCGAGTGGGACTATCCCCAATCCAAGCTCGACGCCGAGGCCGCGCTCGAGCAGGAGCACGGAGAGATTCCCGTCGTGATCCTGCGGATCGCCGGCGCCTACGACGAGTGGGGACATTCACCGCCCATCACGCAACAGATCTGGCGAATCCGCGAGAGGAGACTGGAGAGCTTCTTCTTCCCCGGGAACCGGTCGCATGGTCAGTCGTTCGTTCATCTCGACGACGTCGCCGCATGCCTGCGCAGCACCGTGCTTCATCGAGAGCGGCTCGACCCCTGGGAGGTCTTCCTGATCGGAGAGCCCGAGGTCCTCTCCTACGGCGAGCTACAGGATCGGATCGGGGAGCTCGTCCACGATCGGCAGTGGCCGACCCTGCGCATCCCGGCCCCCCTCGCCAAGGCGGGCGCCTGGGTCAAAGAGAAGACCCCCGGCGAGCCCTTCATCAAGCCCTGGATGGTCGATCTCGCCGACGCCCACTATCCGGTCTCGATCGAGCGTGCCAAGCGGCGACTGGACTGGGAGCCTCGACATCGACTCCGTGAGGTGATCCCAGAGATGATCGGGAACATGAAGCGCGACCCGAAGCGCTTCGACGATCTCAACGATCTGCCCGGGAGTGAAGACGACTGAGCCGATCGAGCGGGCCTCGCACTCCCGCTTCCGTCCGCTGCCCGCCCCGTTCCCGCCTCGCTCCACTGGACCTGCCGGGGTAGCCCGCCGAATCGGCCGGGTCGGCCGGCGCTCCGAGAAGAGCCGGAACGACAGCCCGGGACAGAGTCCCGACCGGCTCAGGACAGGACGGCCGCTCGAACGAGCAGGATCCAGACCAGGATGCCCACCCCGAGCTTTCCGAGCAGGCCTCCGACATGACCCGCCACCGCCGCCCCCGCCGCACGGATCGTCTCCTCCCGGCTCCGGGGTCGTGGCGAGGTCGCCTCGCCGAGCCAGGCGCCGACGAAGGTGCCGACCAGCGCACCGATCAGCGCGCCGACCACCGGAATGGGAAGGCCCACCGTGAGGAGCACGGCGCCGGCGATCCCCCCGATCAGGGCCCCCCAGAACCCACGTCGGGTCCCACCCCCGAACCGAGCGCCCGCCGCGCCGGAGAAGAACTCCAGGACCTCGCCGAACGCGGCCAGCCCGGTCGTCCCCAAGAGCAGGGGCCAGCCGAAGGTCACCACCGCGCCGGCATCCCCGGACCCCAGCACGAGACCATCGAGGAGCTCGACGAGCGCGGCCGTGCCGATCAGCAGCCACGTTCCTGGCAATCCGACTGCGACCAGCGCCACGAGGATCAGGCCCAGGAGGCCGAAGACCAGTCCGAAGACGATCGACCCGGCGCTCATGAGGCGAGGCGCTCGGAGACCCCGAGCGAAGGCCGGTCTCCCCGCGAAGCCCGGCCAGAGCCCCGCTGCCTGAGTCCAGATCCGCGGCGGGGGGGCCGATCCCCGAAGACCGGGCGGCGCCTGAGGGTCGAGGCCGCCCCCTTCCCGGTCTGCGTGGCACGCGGTTTGCGTGACGTTCTGCGAGACGATCCATGAGTCGATCCGCGAGCCGGGGGCGGGGAGAGGCGAGTCATCCGCCCACTCCCCTCCAGCCTCGCGATACAGGGAGGCAGAACGACGTGAGACGAGACGACGACCGAACGCAGCGCAAGAGCCACGACCATCCGGAGAGCCGAGAAGACCCGGGCGGTCACGCAGTGGACCGTCGCCGCTTCGTGACCCTGCTGGGCCAGGTCTGGCTCGCCGTGCCCGCGGCCTCGTGGCTCCTCGCCGGCTGTGGTGGGGAAGACGAGGCAGGCAATCAGCAGGCGATGAACGGCTCCCGGAGCGGCGGAGCCGACGGCTATGGACCGAATGGAGTCGGCAACGGCAGCGCCGATCGAGCGGCCGACTCGCCCTCCCGGATGGATCAGGCCGAGTCCGCGGCAACGGGCGATTCGGGCATGGCCGACGTGAGCGAGACGCCTTCCGGGAGCTCCGCGGCCGGCAGCTCCTCGGACGAGCAGCTGGTCACCGAGATTCCCGCCATGTCCGCTCTCGTGAACTCGGTCAACTATCAGCATCAGACTCCCAAGCCGGACCAGAGATGCGACAACTGTCAGCTCTACACGGCCAAGACCGACACGCTCGGAAAATGCCAGCTCTTCACCCAGGGGCTGGTCGAGGCCGAGGGCTGGTGCACGAGCTGGATCAAGAAGGCGAACGCCGCCTGATCCGGGGCGGGATTCGCCGATCGACCTCCGAGGAGGCCGGGTCTCACAGGAGATCGCGCGGGATCCAGCGGTCCCAGTTCTCGGACCAGACGCGCCGCTCCCCTTCGTAGGCGTCGAGCTCCGCGAAGAGGTGGAAGCGGCTCCGGTCGCAGGTGAGGACCGTCCGCGTGACCGTGCGGATGGACCAGTCGCCCCGGGCGAGCCCGCGAACCCATCGGGTCTCTCCACGGGGCGAGCCGAAGTCGTCACCCCGACACGAGTACCACTCCTCGGTCTTACGTTGCATCACGGTCTCGATGTCCTCGATCCGGTAGCTGCCCTGGTCGTCGATCACCTCGAGCGTAGAGGTGTCGCTGGCCAGATCGCGAATGACCCTCCAGTTGTGATGCTCCTCCGAGAGGCGTCTCGTCTCTCCGCTCTCGGCCCCTTCCGCCTCGGGAAACTCGATCGTCTCCTCGCGATGTCTCCGAACGGGCAGGACGAGTCGGCTGTCCGTCGGAACGATCGTGAGTCGGACGCTCTCCGGCGGGGGCCATGCCAGCGGAAAGTAGGAGGTCGACAGGGAGATGCGCAGGCGATGGCCGCGTGGAAAGCGCTGCGCGACCTCGTTCAGACGGACCCTCACGCGATAGGTCTCTTGGGGAACGAGCGCCTCGGGCTCCGCGTGACCGTCTCGATGCGTCAGGTTGAGGAGCCCGTAGCTCACCCGCGTCGCCTTGTCGTCCGGCTGAACGTCGTTGAGTCGAGCCGCCACCATCGCGACCGGACGGTTCGAGCGGAGCGTCAGCTCGACGACGGGCGCGCCGAGGATCTCGAGGTCCTCCAGGAGCGGCGCACTCGTGAAGGTGAGCGCACCGCCGTCCTCCTGCCTCTGGTCATGGGGCAGATCGGGCGTCGCACTGTAGGAGCACCACTTCCCTGCGAAGAGGCCGAGCGTCAAGGGGGATTGCACCGTCCGGGGCGGATCCTCCTCCTCCTCCTCCCCCCTATCCTCTCTCAGATCGGCACGAGAGAAATGCAGGATCCGCTCCTCCACGTTGGGCGAGGGCCATGATTTCTCGCTGATCCAGTGACCGTATCGCTGCGCGTAGGAGGTCGTCGGCGGCATGCTCTCCAGCATCCAGACCCGAAGCATCGGCTCGGACTCGACCCCGGTCTCGATGCCCTTCAGCCAGTGATCCCACCACCGAAGCGCCTCCTGGAGAAAGCCGATGGCCGGACCGGGCACGCCCATGTGCGGATAGCGATGGCTCCAGGGACCCACGAGTCCCATCCGGGGGCCCGACAGGTGCTTCAGCAGCCGGAAGACTGCATTCGAGTAGCCGTCGGCCCAGCCACTGACCGCCATCACCGGGATCGAGACCCGTTCGTAGTGCTCGGAGATCGACCCGTGCTGCCAGTACTCGTCTCGTCGGGGATGCCTCAGCCAGGTGTCGAGCCAGAGACCGCTGCCCTCGAGCCGTTGCTGCCAGAGGTCCCGCCACTTCTCGCCGACGATCTCGGGATCGGGAGGCAGGGAGTTGTAGGCGAACATCGTAGAAGCCCAGGAGAGGTTGTCTCCGAGCAGGCAGCCTCCCATGTAGTGCACGTCGTCGGCATAGCGATCGTCCGTCGAGCATACGGTGACGATCGCCTTCAGCTCCGGGGGTCGGAGTGCCGCGATCTGCAGACCGTTGAAGCCGCCCCAGGAGATTCCGATCATCCCGACCTGGCCGGAGCACCACGATTGACGGGCGATCCATCGGATCACCTCCACGCCGTCCTCCAGCTCCTGGGGCAGATACTCGTCCCTCAGGACTCCCTCCGAGTCCCCGCTTCCTCGAAGATCCACCCGGATGCAGGCATAGCCATGCCCGGCGAAGTAGGGGTGGTTCGTCTCGTCACGCAGCCGGGTCGTATCACGCTTGCGATAGGGGATGTACTCGAGGATCGCGGGAACCGGCTCATCGTGCGCGCTCTCGGGCAGCCAGAGTCGGGCAGCCAGACGCGTCCCGTCCGGAAGCGGAATCCATAGATTTTCGACATGCCGCACTTGCTCGGGAAATCGCTGGACACGTTTCATGTCGGGAAGACGTCCTCCTCGATCCTCTCCGCCGGGCTACGGCCCGTCGGATCCGGAGATCTCCTCGAAGTCGAGATCGAGCGCCGCTCGACATTCCTCGTAGTGGCGCTCGAGCTCCTGCTCGCTCTGACCGCCGAGAAAGAGGGCTGCGACCTCGTAGCTGTAGCTGTCCTGATAGCGCATGTCGGAGAGGCGCATCCCCTCCTCCACGTGGAGATCGAGCTCGAGACCCGGAATCCGCCGGCAGAGCGACTCGCGTTCGTCCTTGGAAGGGACGTGGTGGACGATCGCGTCCCCGTATCGACGCCACATGAACTTCGCGGCGATCTCGAACTCGCCCTCCCGCCGAGGCATCCGGGGCGTCTCGCCCAGGGCGACATCGATCATGACCTGGTGGTGGAACTCCCCGTCGACCTTCTTGAAGAGAGGGCAATGAGACTTCGAGATCCGCGGATTGATCTCGAGCAGCCAGATCCGATCGTCCTGCTCGTTCCAGTAGAGCTCGACGTTGAACGGACTCCCGTCGAAGCCGATGGATTTCATCAGACGTGTCGTGATCTCCGTCATGCGCTCGATCACGTCCGAGGGCAATCGAGCCGGATACTGATAGCGGGCGAAGCAGGACTGCTTCTCTCCCTCGCGGATCGACTCCACCACGCCGTAGACGACCACCTCCCCCCGGAGAACATAGCCCTCGAGCGTGCACTGCCTGCCCTGAGAGATCAGGGACTCGACGAGACAATGATTCCCGTCGATGCCGGCGATCTCCTCGGGAAGCTCGGCGTGCTCCAGAATCTCGTTGAAGGGATCTCCGAAATGCGCGATGCCTTCTCGGATGCGCTCGATCGCCCGGTCGAGCTCCTGCGCGTCATGGACGCAGAAGCCGAGATGGGAGAGGACGGACTTCACGGGCTTGATCCAGAAGGGGAACGAGAGCTCGATCCGACTCCGGACATCCTCTGCGAAGGGATCGACCGCACAGAAGTCCGGGATGTGATCCGGAATCGAACGCTGCTGCTCGAGCCGACTCCAGTATTTGTGCTCGCAGCGGAGGACGGCCTCGAGAGACGGGGTGGGCAGATCCATCCGACGACGGACGATGGGCAGCAGGGTGCTCACCGGAAAATCCCAGTATCCCACGATCGCGTCGACCGACCCCTCGAAGGCGCGCAGCTCTTCCTCCGATCGCGAGAGGAGCTCCTCGATCGAGATCTCTCCTCCGGTGCGCAGGCTCTCGCGACGCACGAGGGGATGGAAGCGGAACTCGTCCGCGTGTCGGAGGGATTCCAGCTGCTGCTGATTGAAGGGATCGAGTCCCATCACGAAGACGTTCCGACGCCGCTCCATCCCGTCCCTTCGATCCTCCGAGCCGCCTGCGGCCCCCGACGACCCGACCGATGCGGGCTCGGCCGACTCACGACCCGTCGGAGGCGCTGCGAGTGCGCCTGATCCGTCTGATCCGTCTGATCCGTCTGTATTGGAGCTCGAGGGGGTGCAAGGAGGGTGCCACGATCGAGAGCCACGTCGTGAAGGGAGACATGTACGTCATCGAGGGGGCGGCGCCGCTGGAATCGCCACGGCTCGCCACAGGCGGAAGTCCTCCCCCCTCGGCGCGCTTCGCTGGATCCGAGCGATGACACGCCCATGCACGGCATGAACGCCTCTTTGAACAATGCACAAGTTGCCCCGGGGTCGAATCGCGAGCGCGCGCAGGGCCGTCTCCTTGCCCGGCATGCTCCTTGCTCTTCTCCATCGAAATGGCAGCGAGCCTCCGATGCGAGTCTGGGGCGGAAGTGGCAAGGGGAGAGTCCATGGACGAGGCGCGAGAACTTCGATCGGAATCGGGAGCGGAATCGAGAGAGGACGTCGTGCGCTCGCCCGAAGGCGCGGCGCGTGGCTCCGGGAGGGGAAGCTCCGGGGAGCTTCCGCAGGATACGCAGGGCGAGTACGACGAGTACGTGTGGATGCGCCATGCGGCGCTGGCTGGAATCACCGGCGCCTTCATCGTGGCCGTCTTCTTCCTCGGGGTCGACCTGCTCTCCGGCCGGCCCCCGCTCTGGACGCCGGCACTGCTGGGATCGGCTCTCTTCCTCGACGAATCGATCGCCGCCGACGCGGACCCGACCACGATGCTTCCCCTGGTCATCGGGTATACGGTGCTGCACGGAATCGTCTTCTTCGCTTTCGCGATCGGGGTGGGCTCCTCGCGCCTCGCCATCAAGCCGGCCGAGCCCTTCACGCCCTGGGCTGCGATTCGCGTCGCTCTTCTGCTCTTCGTCGGCCTCGAGCTGATGTTCCTCGCGCTCGGCTGGGTCGTCGGCTCGGAGATCCAGCTCGCGCCCCGCCTCGGCTTCGGGTGGATCGCGCTCGCGAACGTCCTGGCGGCGATCGGGATGACCGGAGTGATCGAGTGGGGAGCGCGGCAGCTCGCGGCGAGAGCGCGGTCCGGTCCCGGAGGAGCGGGCTGAAGGGATCTCGTGGAGTGGCTCGTTTCGCCCGGAGGATCCGGCCCCTATCTCGTCTTCGCGATCGCGGCGATCGGCGTCGGGTGGGCCGGCAGCGCCCTGGCCGCGCGGGCGGACTCCCTTGCCGAGCGGACCGGCATCGGTCGCTTCCTGGCAGGCGCGCTGCTGCTCGGCGTCACGACTTCCCTGCCCGAGCTCGCAACCACCGTCAGTGCCGCCAGCCGGGGAGCCGGCGCGTTGGCGGGCAACAACCTGCTCGGCGCGATCTCGCTGCAGATCGCGCTCCTGGCTCTCGTGGACATGCTCGCCCTGCAACGTCGAGCCCTGACGAGCTTCTCTCCGCACGCCGGCCTCCTCCTCCACGCCGTCTTTCTCATCCTGCTCCTGGCCCTCGCGACGCTCGCCCTCGTCGCGCCGGACGTCGCGATCGGAGGTCGGGTCAGTCCCTGGTCGATCGGGCTCGCGGGCGTCTACGCATCCACGCTCTACTATCTCCATCGCTACGAAGGCAATCCTCGCTGGGAGCCGCGCGGCGAGGTGAAGCAGCCGCCCCAATCGGCCAAGGACATGAAGGACGCCATCGCCGCCGAGCATGCCCGGACCTCGCTTCCGCGACTCTGGGCTCAGTTCGGCGCGTTCGCCCTCGTCGTTCTCGTCGCGGGCCATGGCGTGGCAGTGAGCGCGGAGTCCATCGCAGAGCGGACGGGGCTCGGCGAGACCCTCGTCGGGGCCACGCTCGTCGCCTTCACCACGTCCCTCCCCGAGATCAGCACGACCTTCAGCGCGGTGCGGATGGGGGCGTACAGCATGGCGGTGAGCAATGTCCTGGGCACGAACGCGCTGCTCGTCGCCCTCTTTCTTCCGGTCGACCTCGCCTACTCCGACGGAACGATCTTCGCCGCGCTCGAGCCCTCCTCGACCCTCCTGGGCCTGCTCGGGATCACGCTGGCCGCAATCTACCTGTGGGGCGTCCTCGAGCGGCGTGATCGCACGCTCATGAGCCTCGGAGTCGATTCGTTCTTCGTGCTCATGACCTATGTCGCCGGGTTGACGTTGCTCGGCACGATGGAGTGAGCCCTCATGCTCGATCTCTCGGTGCCCTTCTGGGCGGACATCGCGATCTTCCTGGGCGCCACGACGGTCATCGGCTTCGCGGGGACGAAGCTCGCCGGCCATGCGGACCGTCTCGCCGATCGGACGGGGATCGGCGAGGCCCTCACCGGCACATTCGTTCTCGGCTTCATCACGGCGCTTCCCGGGCTCACGGCCTCGGTCACTGCAGCGATCCAGCAGAACCCGGCGCTGGCGTTCGGCAATGCCATCGGGGGCATCGGCTTCCAGACCACGATCCTGGCTCTGGCCGACCTCGCCCATCGGGAGGCCAACCTCGAGCACGCCGCCGCCTCGGTCGAGAACATGCTCCAGACGATCATGTTGATTCTCCTGATGACCCTCGTCCTGCTCGGCTTGAGCGGCCCGAACCTCACGATCGCCCACGTCCACCCCGTGACCCTGCTTCTCGTTCCGAGCGCCGGCCTCGCCTTCCTTCTCACGTGGCGGGTGCGGGAGAGACCGATGTGGCGCCCTCGGCAGACGCGCGAGACGATCTCCGATCTGCCGCGCCCCGAATCGAGCGGGCAGTCCACCGCGCTCCTGGTGGGCGGAATGATCTCCACCGCCGTCCTCACGCTCTCGGGCGGCGTCCTCGTGGCCGAGGCGGCCGGAAACATCGTGGACGAGACGCGTCTCTCCGAGGCCGTCGTCGGCACGCTCTTCATGGGAGTGGCCACCTCGGTTCCCGAGCTGGTGACCTGCCTGGCCGCCGTGCGTCGACGCGCGCTGACTCTCGCCGTCGCCGACATCATCGGCGGCAACTTCTTCGACGTGCTCTTCGTGGCGGCCGCCGACCTGGCATTCTTCAGCGGCTCGCTCTACCACGGCCGAGGGGTCGGGTCCCGAGAGGTCTTCGTCCTCTCCTTCACCCTCCTGCTGAACGTTCTCTTCCTCGCGGGATCGCTCGGTCGACAGAAGCATGGACCGGCCAATATCGGCTTGGAGAGTGTCGCCATGTTGATCGTCTACGTCGGGGGCGCGCTCACCCTGGCCTTCGCGATGTGACTCCCCGAGCGGGGCGAGCAAGGCGACGGGCGCGCGTCCGCGCCGGAGAGCGGCTCGATCCGGATCAGGAAGCCTGCTCCGGCTGCTGCGCCGACTCTCCCAGGCAACGGATCACCTCGATCACGAGTCGCTCCTCGCCGACCGGCAGCAGGAAGCGGGCGACCTCGACGGGACTCACGCTTCCGTCCATCGACAGGAGTCGCAGACGGGCGGGCGGCTGGGGATGCCCGGAGAAGACCATGGCCTGGATCTGGGCAAGGACGGAGGCGTAGTCGGGCGCGGGATAGAGCTCGAGCGTGGCCCGGCCCACGACCTCGCCGTCTCCGGCTCCGATCATCTGATGCATCCGCGGATTGGCGTAGAGGATCCGGCCTCGGCGACAGATCGATACGCCGTCCGGGGCCTCCGCGAAGAGCGCCTCGCCCCAGTGACGAGCCGTTTCGTCGAGCGCCGCCGGATCGCCCGCGTCTTCCGATCCACGAGACCGACCTCCTTCCATCCCTTCCATCCCTTCCATCCCTCTCATCGAGTCGAATCTCCCCTGGGTTGGACCTGGCCGGCTCCCGGCTCGCTCGCTGGCGACTCCGACTCAGGCAAGCTCGGCTTGCACGCTCCGCGGGCAAGCCGGGCGCAGCGACCGCCTGCCATCTTCGCCTCGCCGATCGCCTCCGTCGGACGCGGCTACAGGCCGAAGGGATAGGTGTCCGGGGTCCCTTCGAGCTCGCGGGTCGAGAGCGGCTCGACTGCGTGCGTCTCGTCGAGCCAGACGTACTCGTCGAATTGGCGCGGCAGCACCGCCTGGAAATAGTGACTGGCGAGCTCCGTCTCGGGCCGGTAGACCACCCCGATCGCGCGCTCGAGGCGGGGCTCGAGAAGGCTCTCCTCAGCGCCGCCGTGCAGATCCAGCACGAAGGCGCGATGCCCGGCGTCGTGGCAGACGCGTTCGTAGCTCTTCTCGTGGGATGGACGAACGGTCTTCACCTCCATGGGGCCACCCCAGTCGGAGGCGGCGGCGACCTGGCCGTGATGAGTGCCGAAGCCTATGTGGGCGGAGCCGCTCCCGAAGCGTTCGCGCGCGAGCTGGCCGAGGTTGAGCTCCCTTCGAGCCGACATCTCGGTGGCTCGCGCATCGCCCACGTGGGAGTTGTGCGCCCAGACGACGGCCTTGGAGTCCGGCCCCCGGAAGTCGAGCAGGGTCTCCAGCACCTCGAACATGTGCCGGTCTCGCAGGTTCCAGGACTCCGCGCTCCCGTAGTACATCGCTCTGTAGTAGTGCTCGGCGTCCGCGACCAGGCGCGCGTTCTGGATCGCGTCCTGCAGCCGCTCCCCGTCCGCCGGAACCTCCTCGACCCGCTTGGAGAGCAGGTCCTGCAGCATCGCCTGGACCTCGTCCTCACATCCGCGATAACGCCCCCGGAGCACGGCAGCGCCGTAGGCGGCTGCATCCCCTTCCCATGGCGAGAGACAGCCATAGCGCCGACGTGCCACCTCCGCTGCCTCGGCGTCCGTCGCATCCAGATACTCGAGGACGGCATCGCGAGAGGTGAAGAGGCTGTAGAGATCGAGTCCGTAGAATCCCGTCCGCCGTTCGGCCGGGAGCTCGGCGTCGTGCGCTCTCAGCCAGTCGACGAAGGCGCGCATCTCGCGGTTGCGCCACATCCAGGTTGGAAAGCGCGAGAAGGCAGTCCAGCTCGCGGGCGGGCGCTCGATGTCACGAACCCAATGATCGATCCGGGCGGCATCGGGCCAATCGGCCTCGGCAGCCACGATCTCGAAGCCGTGGTGCGCGACGAGCTCCTGCGTGATCCGGGCGCGCATCCGATAGAACTCCGAGGTGCCGTGAGATGCCTCGCCCAGGAGCACTACCCGGGCATCCCCGATCCGACGCAGCAGGGGCTCGAGGTCCGCACCTTCGATCGTGTCGAAGGGCTCGGCATGGCGGGCCACG
>CAYXLY010000103.1:0-11724 GCA_964466005.1 uncultured Spirochaetaceae bacterium
TCACCGTGCTGATCGTCTCGGGCGTGCTCCCGGCGACCGAGGCGCTGGCCGGGCTGGGCAATCCGGGTCTCGCCACCGTCGGCGCGCTCTTCGTCGTGGTCTCCGGGCTGGTCCAGACCGGCGCCGTCTATGCGCTCGGCGCGCGACTCCTGGGACATCCGCACTCCGCCCTGCTGGCGCAGATCCGGCTGATGCTCCCGGTGACCGCCATGAGCGCCTTCCTGAACAACACGCCGGTGGTCGCCATGCTGGTCCCGGTCGTCGAGGACTGGAGCCGGCGCTGCCGGCTCTCGGTCTCGAGGCTGATGATTCCGCTCAGCTATGCGGCGATCCTCGGTGGGACCTGCACGCTCATCGGAACCAGCACGAACTTGATCGTGCACGGTCTCGTGCTCGAGACGACGGAGCTGCCGGCGATGGGCTTCTTCGACATCGGCGCGCTGGGCCTTCCGGTGGCGATCGTCGGGACCCTCTACGTGCTGGTCGCCGGCCGCTGGCTGCTTCCCGAGCGCAAGCCTCCGCTGCGCGAGTCCGGGAGCGCGCGGGAGTACTCGATCGAGATGCTGGTGGAGGAGACCAGCCCGCTGGTCGGCAAGACCGTCGAGGGCGCGGGGCTGCGGAACCTGCCGGGCGCCTTCCTGGCGGAGATCGAGCGCGCGGACACGATCCTGCCGGCCGTGTCGCCGTCGGAGACGCTCCGGTCCAGGGACCGGCTGCTCTTCGTGGGCGTCGTGCAGTCCGTGGCCGATCTGCTGCGACTGCGCGGCCTCGTGCCGGCCCCGAACCAGCTCTTCAAGCTCGACTCGCCTCGGCCGGAGCGACGGCTGCTCGAGGTCGTGATCTCGGAGAGCTCGCCCCTGGTCGGTCAGACCATCCGTGATGGCGAGTTCCGCTCGCGCTACGACGCCGTCGTCCTGGCCGTGGCCCGAAACGGCGAGCGCCTCGCGGGAAAGGTCGGAGACATCGAGCTTCGCCCGGGCGACACCCTGCTGATCGAGTCGCGGCCCTCGTTCTTCGGTCAGCACGGAAGCTCGCGAGACTTCCTGCTCGTCAGCGAGGTCGAAGGCGCCGCAGTGCCGCGTCACGAACGATCCTGGGTCGCGATCACCATCCTGGTGTTGATGGTGACCGCTGCCGCGACCGGGCTCGTCTCCATGCTCGAGGCGGCGCTCGTCGCCGCCGGCGCCATGATCGCGACCCGCTGCACCACCGGTGCATCGGCGCGGGCGAGCGTGGACTGGTCGATCCTGATCGTGATCGGCGCGTCGCTCGGTGTGGGCCGGGCGCTCGACGAGACGGGTGCCGCCGCCGCGATCGCCCATGCCTGGATCGGCTTGACCGGCGGAAATCCATGGCTGACGCTGGTCGCGGTCTACGCCATCACGAGCATCTTCACGGAGCTGATCACGAACAACGCGGCGGCCGTGCTGGTCTTCCCGATCGCCCAGGCGACGGCGGAGACGCTCGGCGTCAGCCTGTGGCCCTTCGTGGCGGTCATCATGATCGCGGCCTCCGCGAGCTTCGCGACGCCGATCGGCTACCAGACGAACCTGATGGTCTACGGTCCGGGTGGCTACCGTTTCTCCGACTACGTGAAGATCGGATTGCCGCTGAACGTCCTCCTGGGGGTCATCGCCGTCACGCTCGCCCCCTTGATCTGGCCCTTCTAGCATGTCTCGAGTCTTCTCCGGTGTCCTCGTCCTGTCCGTCCTCCTGCTCGCCGGCCTCGGGCCGCGAGCCGCGGTCGCCGATCCGGACTTCCTGCTGATCGAGAAGGGCCGGCGCACGCTCACGCTCTACCAGGCCGGGAAGCCGATCCGGTCCTATCGGGTCGCGCTGGGCTTCCAGCCGGAGGGGCCCAAGCAGGAAGAGGGCGATGGACGTACGCCCGAGGGTCTCTACGTCATCGACTATCGGAACGAGCAGAGCCGCTTCCATCGATCGCTGCACATCTCCTATCCCAACGAGGCCGATCGTCGGCGGGCCGAGGCGCGGGGCGTCTCGCCCGGGGGCGAGATCATGATCCACGGGCTGCCGGAGGGGTGGGGCTGGCTCGGCATCTTCCATCGCAAGCTCGACTGGACCGACGGCTGCATCGCGGTCACCAACGAAGAGATGGACGAGATCTGGGCCCGGGTCTCCGAGGGAACGCCGATCGAGATCCGGCCCTGACGCGGGTCGGACGGGCGGGTCGGACGGGCGGGTCGGGTGAGCGGGTCGGATGAAAGGGTCGGATGAGTCGCGCCGGCTCTGCCGGGATCTACCCGTTCTCCGGTGGCGCGCCGATGGACCCGGCCCCCGGATCCTGCATCCCGGGTGTGGGGGTCGGACCGGCCGGAGAGTCCAGGATCCCGGCCAGGGTGATCAGCGACTCGAGCTCCGAGGCGCCGGTCGGGAGCTCGGGCAGCGCGAGGGCGAAGCGGCCCCCGGCACCGGAGGCGAGCCCGGCCCGGATCGCCTCGTGGCGCTCGGCCTGCCGGGCCTCGCGTGCGGCGAAGGACGTCAGCTTGGCGAGCCCGCTTCGAAGCTCGGCGGGAGCGTCCTCCGGAAGCTGGACCTCGTCGGGAAGAGGACGCCCGACCGTCCAGGCCCGGCTCCGGTTCAGGACGTGACCGGCGAGCGGAAGCGAGAGGGCGCGCGTTCGGTCCTCGAAGTAGCGTGCCTCCTCGAGCGCCTCCCGGTCGGGCGAGCTCACCAGGACGAAGGCGATCTCGGGCCCGCTGAAGAAGCGTCGCATCTCCGCCTGGCTGCGCCCGAGCCGAGTCAGGACGTGCTCGAAGAGCTCGAAGAACTGCTGGATCTCCCGTCGGGTCCGCTCTCCGAATGCGAGATCGAGGAGCCTCTCGAACATCCGGCCCGCCGCCTTCCGGATGCGTCCCTCGGGCCCGGGGACGAAGAGCTGCAGGATGCGGCGATCGAAGAAGGCGGACGCGCGGGAGGGCGCATCGAGGAATCGAAGTGCGTCGCGTGAGGGGGGCGTATCCAGCACGACGAGGTCGTAGCGGTCGTCGCGAACGAAGTCGTGAAGCGCCTCGACCGCCATGTACTCCTGCATGCCCGCCACCATCGAGGTCACGTTCCGGTAGACGCGGTTGCGGAGCAGTCGCTCGGCCGATCGGGAGTCGGCGCTCTGTCGACGGACCGTCCGGTCCGCCATCGCCTGGGGATCGAGCATCCAGGCGGAGAGCCGACCGGGCGGCTGGATGCCGAGATCCCGTTGACGCGCGACGTCGAGCTCGCGGGGCTCGCGCTCGTTCGGCGAGACGCCGAGCGTCTCTGCGAGTCGCTTGCTCGGGTCGATGGTGATGACGAGGACGCTCCGGCCGGCTCGCGCCGCCGCCAGGGCCAGCGAGGCGGAGGTCGTCGTCTTGCCCACGCCGCCGGCTCCGCAGACGACGAGCACGCGCTTCTCTCGCAGCAGGATCGCCGGCTGCTCCGCGCTCATCCCGGATCCATCCAACGCGCGAGGCGCTCGGTCAGCGCGAGGCGATGAGCGCGCATCGAGGCGTCCTCGAGGTCGGGCAGCGTCAGGATCGGGAGATCCGCCTCGGCCTCCAGGCGGGCCCGGGCGCTCGCGGCCGCCCCGATCTGCCGGAAGGCGAGCTCTCCGTGAACGGGTCGCTCGGCCATCCAGCTCTCTAGGGCTCGACGCTCTTCGCGATCGAACGGATCCGCCGGGAAGCGATTCAGGATCAGGCCTCCCGGATGCACGTGGGTCTGGCGCAGGCCGTCGATCAGCTCGAGCGCCTCGCTGGTCGGGAGTGGCTCGGGCAGGGTCACGACCCAGGCGAGGCCCTTGGCGGGATCGTTCAGATAGGCCTGGCCCTCGCGCATGGAGCGCGGGATCGGTCCGTCCGGCAACGCGTCCAGCAGGATCTCGGGCAGGCTGGTGAGCGCGAGCGTCTGGCCGGTGGCAGGCATGTCCGCCACGATGATCTCGTGCTCGGGCTCTCCTCGGTCGTTCTCGGACTTCAGCAACGTCAGCAGATGGAAGAAGAGACCGAGCTCGTAGAGCGACGGAATGGCCGCGACGAACCGGCGCAAGGTCCGCGAGCGAAGCGCCGCCCGGATCAGCGGTCCGGCGGGCACGACGCTGTGGGCGAAGAGCTCGTGGCCTCGCGCGGCCCAGACGTGGCAGGCGGAGAGTCCCGGCGGGCCCAGCGGCTGGGGGTCGGGAGTCAGCCTGTCCCGATCGAATTTGCGTCCGATCGCCGAGTAGCCGCCCTCCGGATCGCCGATCTCCGTCAAGAGCACGCGCTTGCCGAGGCGGGCGGCGGCCTCGGCCAGGGCCGCTGCGATCGTCGTGCGACCGACGCCGCCCTTGCCGGTGACGAGGTGGATGCGGCGCGAGAGGAAGTCCAGATCGCAGCGGTCTTCCTGGATCATGTCTCCCTCGCGCCGCTCTCCGACTCGCTCGCGGTCGCCTGGCCGGCCAGATGCGTCTGCAGTCGCCGCAGGCCTTCCGCCGTCGAGACGGTGGGCGCATAGCCGAGATCGCGTCGGGCCGCGCCGAGGTCGTACCAATGCGCCGTCGCGAGCTGTCGGGCTGCGAAGCGCGTGATCGGCGGCTCTTCCCGGCGACGCAGCCCGAAGGCGGCGAGCTCGGCCGCGGCGCCGGCCAGCCAGGCCATCCTCGCGGGCATCCGGCGCGTCACCGGCGGCAGGCCCGCTGCCGCCAGGACGCCGTCGATCAGCTCCCGGACGGGAGCCGGCTCGCCATTGGCGATGAAGTAGGCGCGACCCGCGCAGGCGGCATCGGGCGCCAGTCGGTCGGCGGCGAGGAGATGCGCGTCCGCGGCGTTGTCGAGAAAGGTCGCATCGACGAGCTGGTCTCCGGTGCCCACGAGCCAGAGCCTTCCGGCTCGAGCCCGGTCGAGCAGCCGGGGGATCAGATGCGGATCCCCCGGTCCCCAGATCAGATGCGGCCGAAGAGCCACCGTCGCGAGGGTCTCGTCGTGGCTCGCCAGGACGAGCCGCTCGGCCCGGGCCTTGGTCTCCGGATAGGCGGCCTCGAATCGCGACGCGTACGGAAGCGACTCGTCGCCTCCTTCGATGTCGCCGCCCCCATGCACGACGCTCGGCGTGCTCGTGTACACGAGCTTCCGGACGCCCTGACGACGACAGGCCGAGATGAGCCGTGCGGTCCCCTCGACGTTCGTCCGCTGATAGTCGTCCCACGGACCCCAGCCGCCGACCCGGGCCGCCGTGTGGAAGACGATCTCGCAGCCCGCCAGGGCGCGGGCGAGGATCTCCGCGTCGGCGACGTCTCCCCGCACGGGCTCGACGCCCGGGATCTCGCTCCCGGGTCGGGAGCCGCGAGACAGGCTGCGGACCTCGGCCCCCCGGTCGAGGAGCCGGCGGACGATCGCCCGACCCAGGAAGCCCGAGCCGCCGGTGACCAGGGCCCTCATGCTCCGCCCCCGTGTGGTCGTCCGAGGCGTCCGCGCAGCTTCCGACTCGCCCAGCGCGCGAGCTCGGGGCGACCGATCTTCGCGTTGTGGCGGATGTCGACCGGAAAGCGTCGATGGAAGAGGATGTGCCGGATCGCTCGGGTCGGCTCGTGTCGCGCACCGAGCGCGAGCAGCTCGGACTCGATCTCCCGTCGAAGACGTCGCGATCGCGGCGACGGAAGCCATGGAGAACGAAGCAGCTCCACACACAAGACGGGGGTCTGCCCCTTCGCGCCGGGTACGCCGACGAGCGCGCTGCGTCGCACGGCCGGGTGGGTGTCGAAGATCGCCTCGCAGGGGATGCTGTGAAGCGTCCCGTGGCCCTCCGTCTGCACGCGGTCGGCCTTGCGGCCGCAGTACCAGAGCCGTCCCCGTGCGTCGAGGTAGCCGACGTCGCCCATGCGATGCCAGAGACCGCCGTCGGGATCCCGGATCTTCGCCAGGGCCGTCTCGGCCGGCCGGCCATGGTAGGTATCGGTCGCCTGGGGACCGCGGACCGTGATCTCCCCGATCTGGCCGGTGGGGAGCTCGCGCGCGGGATCCCAGCTTTCGATCGGCGCATCGTCGATGGCGAGGATGCGGACCTCGATCGACGGGACGGGCAGCCCCACACAGATCCCCGCTCCCGCATCCGTTCGCGCCGCGGTCTCGGAGAGGATCTCGCGGCTCGAGATGCAGGAGACGGGCAGGCACTCCGTCGCCCCATAGGGGGTCAGGATCTCGGCGCCCTCGGGCAGGATCTCGAGAAAACGCGCGAGGACGGCGGCCGGGACGGGGGCGCCTGCCGACACGACGCGTCGCAGCGTCGAGAGCTCGATCCCGCGCGCGACGCCGTAGCGACCGACCGTGTCGAGGAGGGCGGGCGAGGCGAAGAGATGGGTCGCACCGAGCTCTTCGGCGGGCTCGAGGATGCGGCGCGGGTCGACCGCGGCCGGGCGCGTGGGATCCATCTCGGGGAGCACGGCGGTCATGCCGAGCGCGGGATCGAAGAGCGCGAAGGGAGGAAAGGTCGGAAGATCGATCTCACCCTTCTCGATCGCGCCGAGCCCGCGGATGGCCGCGACCTGGGCCGCGAAGTGGCCGTGGCGGTAGAGGACCCCCTTCGGCGGACCGGTGCTGCCGCTGGTGAAGAGGATCGCGGCCTCGTCGTCCGGGCTCATCGGAGCCACGGGGTAGGGGGCGTCCGACGCGCCGCGCGCTTGCAGCGCGTCGAGGCCGTGGCTTCCGAAGGGGCCTCTTCGACCCGGAGTCAGGCTGACGCGCAGGGTCCGGCGGGCCCAGCCGAGAGCGATCCGGGCGGCCTGGGCCCGGGGCGTGCCGATGAAGGCCTCGGGCTCGGCCTCGCCGAGACTGCGTCCCAGACGCCGCAATCCGATGCCGGGATCGACGAGGACCGGGATGGCGCCGACCTTGAAGAGGGCGAGCATGATCGTGAAGAGCGCGGGGCTCGGGGGGACCATCAACGCGGTGCGGGTGCCGCGGACGATGCCGACCGACTCGAGAGCGTGGGCAATCCGGTCGCTCTCCCGATCGAGGTCCCGGTTGCGGACCTCGGCGTGGCGCGTCCGTCCCGCCCCGCGGCGACCGACGGGGTAGCGGAGGGCGATGCCGTCGGGCTCGCTGCGCGCCCGCTCGAGGACCAGGGAGGCGACGTTCATCTCGGCGCTCCCGGCTAGATGGAATGTCGCTCGAGGAAGTCGCGGACGAGCGGTCGGATCTCCTCCCCGGCGTCTTCCAGGACATAATGTCCGGCCTTCGCGAACCGGTGCGACTCCGCGTGGGGCCAGATCCGTTCGAAGATCTCCAGCACCTCGGGCTTGAAGACGAAGTCCTTCTCGCCCCAGAGGAGCAGGACGGGGGTCTTCTCGAAGAGGGCCAGGCTCGACTCGATCTCGCTCACCGTGTCGTAGGCGGGGTCCCCGGGCTCCAGGGGAATGTCCTGGACGAAGCGAAGCGTGGCGATCCGATGAGCCGGGCTGTCGTAGGGAGCGCAGTAGGCGTCGCGGACCGGCTTGGGGAGGCGCCGGGCGGTGGCGAGCCAGGTCGCGCCGCGACTGAAGAGGTTCAGATGCCGCACGAGGAAGCTCGCCAGGCGCGTGTCGCGTACGAAGGCGAGCGTGGGCGGCATCTTCATGCCGTCGGGCAGATGGAAGGCCGCCGTGTTCATCAGCACGATCCGGCCGACCCGCTCGGGGTGTCGAACCGCCCAGCCCATGGCGATCATGCCTCCCCAGTCGTGGGCGACGAGCGTGACCGGCTCCTCGAGGGCGAGATGGTCGAGGAAGGACTCGAGGTCGGCGATCCGCTCCGAGAGCGTATAGCGATAGCCTGCGTCATCGGGCTTGTCCGAGTAGCCGCAGCCGATGTGATCGGGCACGAGTACCCGATGGTCCTCCCTCAGCGACCGCACGAGATCCCGGAAATGGAAGGACCAGGTCGGATTGCCGTGGACCATCACCACGGGCGGCCCCTCTCCCTCGTCGAGGAAGTGGTAACGGAGACCGTGCCGGTCGAAGAAGCGCCCTTCGAAGGGGTAGAGCTCGCGGGGAACGCCGGTGGCCGGACTCACCAGATGACTTCGCCGACCGTGCAGTTCAGGCCGCTTCCGATGCCCGCGAGGACCACGCGGTCCCCCGACTGCACCCGCCCGAGGTCGGCGGCCTTCGAGAGCACGATGGGCACCGAGGCGGGGCCGATGTTCCCGAAGCGGTCCACGATGAGCAGGGCCTTCTCGAGGTCGATCTCGAGGCTCTGCGCCAGCTGCTCGGCGTGTCGCTGGCTCACCTGATGCAGGCAGTACTCGTCGACCTCGCCTTCGTCGAAGCCGAGATGCTCCTGGGCGCCGGCCCAGGTCTCCTTCGACAGCTGGACGCCGGCGACCAGCAGCCCCTTGGTGTCGGTGACGCCGCGGTCGACCTGGCCCAGGCAGAGTCGGTTGTGCTCGGTGGCGGCCCGGCTGTAGGTCCCCCGGAAGCGGTGGCCCTGCGGCGCGAGATCGGAGCGGGCGAGGATCATCGCGACGGCGCCCGAGCCGGTCGTGAGCGAGGCGAACTCCTCGCGGAAGGTCTTCATGTCGGTCTCGGGTCGCTTCAGCCTCTCGATCGTCGACTCGATCAGGAAGCGGCTGGACTCGCCGTCCACGACCATGCCGTAGTCGATCTGGCCCCGCTCGATCATGTTGCCCACGATCTCCATTCCGTTCAGGAAGGCGAGACAGGCGTTGCCGACGTCCATGTTCATGCAGGTCTCGGAGAGCTTCAGGTTCCCGTGGACCAGGCAGGCCGTGGAAGGCTCGATGTAGTCCCGGCAGACGGAGGTATTGATCAGCATGCCGAGGCGCGAGCGGTCGAGGTCGGCCTCCTCGAGCGCCACCTCGGCCGCCAGGGTCGCGGCGTCGCTCGGCTCGGTCTGCTCGTTCCAGAATCGCCGCTCGTGGATTCCGGCGATGCCTTCCAGCAGGTTGGCCGGCAGACCGAGCCGCTCCATCGTCTCGGACAGCTCGGCCTGGATCTCGGAGGAGGTGACCACGTGCGGTGCGTCGACGTGGCGCACGCTCACGATCGAGAGGTTCTCGAAATTCATGTCGCTCCTGGTCGGTCGCCGCCCTTCCGGCGGCGAGCCGACGGAGGCATGCCGCGACGAAGGGCGGATCGTCGGGAAACCGACACCGGACGAAGCCTAGCGCCCCGCTCCGAAGGCTGCTGCGCCCCTCGCCGCGATTCGGGGCTTCACGGTCGCCGTCGGGACCCCCGCTCGCGAGCGCCTCAGCGCCCCCCCTCGGCGGCCGGCTTCACGATCGGCATGTTGGCCTCGGTCGCCACGTAGATGACGTTGGGGTTCTCGTTCAACGTCTGGATCCAGAGGTATTGGAGGTAGGCGGGGGAGAGGGTCTCGCGGATGATCTTCTGGGCCTCGGCGGCGCCCCGCGCGCGGGCCACCTCGATCTGTGCGTCCTTCTCGGCCTGCTGGAGCTCGAACTCCTTCTTCTGGACCTTCTGCTCGGCGGTGAGCTTGGCCTCGATCGACTCCTTGAACTTGTCCGGAAGCTGGACGTCGCGGAGCAGGACATCGACGATCCGGATGCCTCGGGGCTCGAGGTTCTCGCGGAGGAAGTCGTGGATCTTCTGGGCGATCTCCTTGCGCCCTTCGGCCGAGTAGATGTTGCGCACGGGATAGCCGCTCACGACGTCGCGGACGGCATTGCGGAAGTAGGGGGTGATCAGCTGACCCCGATAGTCCGGCCCGACGGTCTGTCGGATCTCCGGCGCCTCCTCGGGCTCGATCTGGAAGAGCAGCGAGGTGTCGAGTCCGACGATCAGCCCTTCGGAGGAGGGCACGTTGGCTCGCTCCTTGACCTCCTGCAGCTTGACGTCCCACTTCTCGATCTGGCGGACGACGGGGACGACGATCGAAACGCCCTGCATCACGGGCTCGTCGTCGATCGTCCCGAAGCTCTTCTTCACGCCGACCTCGCCGTCCTCGACGACGACACAGCCCAGGGCCGTGAGCGCGACGATCAGGGCCGGGATCCCGATGAATCTCCTCAAAATGATCTCCTCCTCTTCGGCTGGGGGCCCGAGCGCCTTCGGCGAGACGCTCGGGACAGCGCACGGGCTGAGGTTGCGGCCTCGCGCCCCGGCGCGTGAACGGACGACCGGCACTCGCGCCCGCCCGGTCGAGACCGGAGCGTAGCCGCAAAGCAGCGATCTGGGGGCGAATGTGCATCCTGAGGACGAGACTCCGGTGAGGCCTGGAGCCCTCGCGCACGGAGTCACCGCTTGCCTTCCGGTCCTTCCTTCGGCTCCCTTCCGCCCGCCACGTCCGCCCCCGCCTCACAGGCGACTCGGAGCCGGGTCGCTATCGTGGAGCGATCGTGTCCAGATTCCAGCGAAGACAGGCCTCGCGCTCATCCCAGGCATCCTCGCTCGAGGGCGGCGGAGGCATCCCGGGCGACGGCCGCGTTCCCGGCGAGCGGATCGGCCGCCCGCGTCGAAGCCCGCCCGTGCTCGCCCTGCTCCTGCTGGTCTGGACGACAGTCGGCAGCCCCTCGCAGTCGCTGGCCCAGGCACCCGCGGCGACAGACCCGGCGTCGACCTCCGCCTCCGAGGCGCCCGGCGACGCGGCCTCGGGCGTCGCGCCCGAGGTCTCGACCGAGACTCTCGAGCAGCTGGCCGAGACGCTCGAGAACGAGCAGGCGCGTGCGCGCCTGGTGGAGCAGCTGCGCGCGCTCGCCGCTGCACGGGCGCAGGAGGAGGCGGTCGAGCCGGGACTCGCGACGCTGGTCGTCGATGCCGTCTCGGAGGGGATCGGCGCCTTGACCTCGCAGCTGGGTGCGATCGCCGACGAGCTCGCCCAGCCGCAGCTCGTCACGAGGTGGATCGAGAGGCAGGTCTCCCAGCCCGAGCGCCGGGCCTTCTGGATCGAGACGGGCCTGACGGGTCTCGCGGTCGTCGGAGTCGGACTGCTCGCGGGGGCCCTGATCGCCTGGATCTCGAGACGGCCCCGGCATGCGCTCGAGAGTCGGACGCCGGAGACGCGCTGGGGCAGGCTGCCGCCGCTGCTGGCGCGAACGGCGATCGAGCTCGCTCCGATCGTCGGGTTCGCAGCCGCCTCGGTCCTGATGCTGATCGGGACCGCTCCCGGGCCGGGAGTCCGGCGGGTCGTGCTGATTCTGGTCGAGGCGGCGGTCGCCGCGCGCGGGGTGGCGGTCGCCGCCCGGGCGGGCCTCGCGCCCCTGGCGCCGGGCCTGCGCTTGATTCCGATGGGCGACGATTCCGCGGCCTACGCCTACGTCTGGATCGTCCGGCTCGGGAACTGGGCCATCTATGGCGCGGCGCTGGTCGGGATCGCGAAGGAGGTCGGTGTGTCCGCGGCGGGCGTGGCCGCGCTGGCCCACGCGGTGGGCCTCGCCTTCGTGCTCCTGATCTTCGTGCTCCTCCTGCAGAGCCGCGAGCGCGTGGCGGCGATGCTGCGCGGTTCGGCCGAGCCGCCGGCGAATGCGGCGGGGCGCGTCTTGCGATCGGTGCGTCGCGTCCTCGCCGATACCTGGCATGTCCTGGCGACGGTCTATCTCGTCGCCGGCTTCTCGGTCTGGGTACTCGACCTGCCCGGTGGCTTCGGCTTCCTGCTGCGGGGCACCCTGGGGAGCGTGCTCGCGCTGGGGGTCGGCGCGATCCTGTCGCGCACGGCAGGGCGAGGGGTGAAGCGCCTCTTCCGGGTGAGCCAGGAGATCGGAAGAGCGTCGTGTAGGGAAAGAGTGTTCAGAGCCGTGTAG
>CAYXLY010000104.1:0-11680 GCA_964466005.1 uncultured Spirochaetaceae bacterium
CGCCTCTTCGGCCGGGAGGGCCGACCCCAGCCGACCATCGAGATCACGTTCAGCGACGACGGGCCGGGGATCCCGCCCCATCTGCGCGATCGTCTCGCCACGCCCTTCTTCACGACCAAGCGCAAGGGCACCGGGCTGGGTCTGTCCGTCTCCCGACACTGGATCCGTTGCCATGGGGGCCGGCTCCGCATCGAGTCGAAGGAGGGCGAGGGGACCCGTGTGCATGTCGACCTGCCCCTCGCTCCCCCGGTCTCTCCTCCGACTCCCCCTTCCCCCCTTTCGGAACGAGGAGAGCCGCGATGAGCGAGCCGAGCGAGGGCATGCGTGTCCTGATCGCAGACGACGAGCCGTCGATCCGATTCGTCCTCCAGGAGGTCATCGAGGGACTGGGGCATCGCGTCGTGGCCGTCGAGGACGGAGACCGGGCGCTGGCCGAGCTCTCCCGGGACAGCTTCGACCTCGCCTTCCTCGACATCCGCATGCCCGGTCTGACGGGCATCGAGGTGCTCCAGCAGTCGCGATCGAGCGGCAACGACGTCGCGATCGTCATCATCACCGCGCAGAACCTGCTCGAGAACGCCGTCGAAGCGATGAAGGCCGGCGCTCTCGACTACCTCGTGAAGCCCTTCGCGCTCGCCGAGGTGAAGGCCCTGACGGAGAAGGCCTTGAACGCGCGGGCCCTGCGCGACGAGGTCCGATCGCTGCGCAGGGCGGTCGGGCGCTCCGTTTCGCCCGGAGGCGACCGGATGGTCGGCTCGAGCCCGGCCCTGCTCGAGATCTTCAAGACGATCGGTAAGGTGGCCCCGCGCAACGTCCCGGTCCTGATCACCGGCGAGAGCGGGACGGGCAAGGAGCTCGTCGCGCGCGCGTTGCACGCGGCGAGTCCGCGCGCCGAGGGACCCTTCGTCGCGGTCAACGCCGCCGCGATTCCGCGGGAGCTGCTGGAGAGCGAGCTCTTCGGTCACGAGCGCGGTGCCTTCACCGGCGCGACCTCGACGCGCGCCGGCCGCTTCCGCGAGGCCTCCGGCGGGACCCTCTTTCTCGACGAGATCGGCGACATGCCGGTCGACCTCCAGGCGAAGCTGCTGAGGGTGCTGCAGTCGGGCGAGGTCACGCCCGTGGGCGGGCGCGAGCCGGAGCACGTCGACGTCCGGATCGTCGCTGCCACGCATCGGGACCTCGACGAACGCGTCCGCGAGGGTGCCTTCCGGGAGGACCTGCTCTACCGGCTGCGGGTCGTCCCGATGTCGATCCCGTCGCTGCGGGAGCGGCCGGAGGACATCCGGACCCTCGCGTTGCATTTCGTCGAGCGCTACGCGTCCGAGCTCGCCGCAGGCCCCGTCACGTTGCCTCCCGCGACGATCGAGCGGCTCGAGGCCCACGATTGGCCGGGCAACGTCCGCGAGCTCGAGAACGCGATCAAGCGCGCGCTCGTCCTCTCGACGGACGACGTCCTGGCGCCGAGCGACTTCGACTTCCTCACGAAGGCGAACGAGCCGGCCGAGACGCATGCGACGCTCGAGGAGCTCGTCGGCCGCGAGGTCCATGCGCTCTTCGAGAGAACGGGCGAGGCGACCGACGTCTATCATCGGATCCAGCAGCGGATCGAGCGGCCGCTGCTCGAGGTCGTTCTGGAGCGCACCCAGGGCAACCAGATCCGCGCGGCGGCGATCCTCGGCATCAATCGCAACACGCTGCGCAAGAAGATCACGGAGCTCGGCATCGACCTCCCCTCTCGGAGCTGAAGGCGCCCCTTGCAGACCCTTCGCACCGACCGATTCGAGGGACTCCACGTCCTGGCCGACGACGACCCGCGCTGGGGCTCGAGCCCCGTCGAGCAGGCGCGGGCCGCCTGTGCAGGCGGCGCCGCGGTGATCCAGCTGCGGATCAAGCATGTCGGGGATCGACGGGCCCTTGAATGGGCCCGGGAGATCCGGGAGCTCACGCGAGAGACCGACCGCGCCTTCGTGATGAACGATCGCTTCGACCTCGCCGTGCTCAGCGGGGCGGACGGCGTCCATCTCGGACAGGAGGATCTCCCGCCCGGAGCGATCCCTCCTGATCTGCGCCGCCGACTCTCGATCGGACGCTCCACCCACACTCTGGGGCAGGTCGAGGCGGCGCGCCGAGAGCCGCTCGACTACGTGGCCTTCGGGCCGGTCTTCGGAACGACCTCGAAGGCCTCGGCGTACGATGCCCGGGGACTCGAGTCCCTGCGCGAAGCCGTCCGGCTCTCCGCCCCCCGTGCCCTGATCGCGATCGGCGGCATCACCGCGCAGCACCTCACGGCGCTGCGCGAGGCCGGAGTGGCGGGCTTCGCCGTGATCTCCGGGGTCGCGGGAGCCGCGGATCCCGTCGCCGCCACGCGTGCACTCGTCTCGGGCTTCACGGCATCCACCGGCCTCCCGGGATGAGCGAGCCTTCCCTGCGCGTCATCTCCGGCCTGGGCTTCCTCGTGCTGCTCGCCTTCGCCTGGATCCTGTCGAGCGCCCGCTCCCGGGTCGACTGGCGCACGACGGCCTGGGGCGTCGCCCTTCAGATCGCCCTCGCCGGACTGCTCCTGGGCACGCCCTTCCGAGGCCTCTTCGAGCGCTTCCTGGGTGCGCTCGTGGGGCGCCTGCTGACGTACACCGACGCCGGGGCCCGCTTCGTCTTCGGTCCACTGCTCGACACGGGCTTCTCGTTCGCCCTCGGCGTGCTGCCGGTGATCGTCTTCATGGGGAGCCTCTTCGGGCTCCTCCATGCGCTGGGCTGGATCCAGCCGATCGTGCGGGGCCTTTCCTGGGCCTTGTCGCGCTCGATGCGCGTCTCGGGCGCCGAGTCGCTCGCAGCGGTCGCCAACGTCTTCGTCGGTCTGATCGAGGCCGGCCTGGTCGTGCGTCCCTACCTCGCGCGCATGACCCGCTCGGAGCTCTTCGCCTTCATGACCCTCGGCATGTCCACGATCGCCGGCTCGGTGCTGGTGGCCTACGTGCGGATCCTCGGCAGCACGGACTATGCGGGGCACCTCGTCGCCGCGAGCGTGATCTCGGCGCCCGCCGGCCTGACCGTCGCCAAGCTGATGCTCCCCGAGACGGAGAGCCCGGAGACCCTCGCAGCGCGGATCGAGCCCGATCGCCCGGCCACGCTGCATCCCATCGACGCAGCGGCCGAGGGCGGCCTGGCCGGCCTGCGGCTGGCGGCGAACATCGGGGCTCTGCTGATCGCGTTCGTGGCGCTGATCGCGCTGGCCAACGACGTGATCGGTGGGCTCGGCGGGCTCTTCGGCCATCCCGACCTGACCTTCCAGGCCATCCTGGGCACGCTGCTGGCGCCGCTCGCCGCTCTGATGGGCGTTCCCTGGTCGGACGCCGTCGAGATCGGATCCCTGATCGGCGTGAAGACCGTGCTCAACGAGTTCCTCGCCTACCAGGGGCTGGCCGAGGCGATCGCCGAGGGTCGCGTCTCGGAGCGCAGCGCGCTGATCGCCGCCTACGCACTCTGTGGCTTCGCCAACTTCGGCTCGCTCGCGATCCTGTTGGGCGGGATTCAGGGGCTCGCCCCCGAGCGACGTCCCGAAGCGGCCTCGCTTGGTCTACGCTCGATCCTGGCCGGCACGATCGCCACCTGCATGACGGGGTGCCTGGCGGGCCTCCTCGCCTGAGGCGCGGCGGGTTTCCCGCGCCCCCGTCTCGAGAGGCTCCCGGCCGAAGCGAGCGCGCGGGACGTCGTCCACGGACCGGAGGGCCGGTCCTCACCCCGAGCCGCGAGCAGCCCGCCGGGTCGTGATCCCGGTGGAGGTCGAGTTGGAGGGGAGGCAACGAGCGTGAAGAGACTCGAAGGCCGGGTCGCGGTCGTGACGGGAGCGGCCAGCGGAATCGGACGCTCGACGGCGCTTCGCCTGGCCGAACGCGGCTGTGCGCTGGCCCTCGCCGACATCGACGCCGACGGGCTCGCCGCCACCGGAGAGCTGCTCGCGAGCCATCCCGTCCGTCTCTCGCTCCACCCCGTCGACGTCTCCTCGAAGGACGCGATGAAGGCCTTCGCCGACCGCGTCGAAGCGCTCCACGGTGCGGCGCACATCCTGGTGAACAACGCCGGTGTGGCCGCTTCCGGCCGCTTCGACACACAGTCGCTCGAGGATCTCGAGTGGATGGTCGGAGTCAACTACTGGGGCGTCGTCCATGGCTGTCGCGCCTTCCTTCCCCTGCTCAAGCGACAGGAGGAGGCGCATATCGTGAACCTCTCCAGCATGTTCGGCTTCCTCGGCCTCCCGGGCCAGAGCGGATACTGCGCGACGAAGGCGGCCGTGCGGGCCCTCTCCGAGAGCCTGTGGGTCGAGCTCCGACCCGAACGCATCGGCGTGACGAGCGTCCATCCCGGCGCGATCCGGACCCGGATCGTCCAGGCGGGGCGCATGGAGAGCGAGGAGACCCGGGCCGAGGTGCAGGCGTTCTTCGATCGGGTCGGGTCGCCGCCCGATCGGGTGGCGCGCGCCATCGTGCGCGCGATCGAGCGCAACCGGCTGCGGGTCCGCGTTCGCCCCGAGTCCTTCGCGACGGAGTGGGCCAAGCGGCTGGCGCCCGTCGCCATCCACCGCGGGATCGCCTGGCGCTGGAGCCGGCTCGTCGCAGCGGACGCCACCCTGGCCTCGAAGACGGCCCCCGACGAGGAGTGCGCATCGTGAGGAGCCAACGGGGCCCGAGGAGCCGGCGCGGCGCGATCGCCCTCGTGGTCATCGCGATCGTCTGGCTCGGTACGGGGCTGGAGCTCGAGGGCTTCCTCAATCGCGTGGACCCCGTGCGGCTCGAGCCCGTCTCCTCGAGGGCCCGAACGCTGCATGAGACGGCGCTCGTCGCGGACCTGCATGCCGACTCGATGCTCTTCGAACGCGATCTTCTCGAGCGGGGACGTCACGGGCATGTCGACCTGCCTCGGCTCCGGGAAGGCGGAGTCGGGCTCCAGGTCTTCGCCGTACCGACGGTCGTGCCTCGCGGCGCGAACATCGAGCGGACGGAGCGGGGCGTCCTCGACATGATCACGCTCGCCGGCGTCGCGCAGCTCTCGCGGATGGCCTGGCTGGACCCGACCGGACGGGCCCTCCATCGGGCCGATCAGCTGAGACGGATGGTCCGACGCTCCGACGGCAGCCTGCTCTGGACCGACGACCGTGGCGATCTCGAACGACTCCTCGAGATGCGATCGAAGGGTCGCACCGTGACCGGCGTGCTGCTCGCGATCGAGGGGGTGCATGCGATGGAGTCGGATCCTGGCGGGCTCCAGACGCTCTTCGAGGCCGGCTACCGCATGATCGGACTCGCTCACTTCTTCGACAACGACTACGCGGGCTCGGCCCACGGCGTCGAGCGCGGCGGCCTGACGGAGCTCGGCCGCAGGACGATCGCCGAGATGGAGTCGCGCGGCATGGTGGTCGATCTCGCGCATCTCTCGCCGACGGCCGTCGAGGAGGTCCTCGACATGACGACGAAGCCGACGGTCTTCTCTCATGGGGGCGTTCGGGGAACCTGCGACAACGCGCGCAATCTGAGCGATGACCAGATCCGTCGGATCGCGGCGGGCGGAGGCGTGATCGGCATCGGCTACTGGGAGATCGCCGTCTGTGGCCTCACCCCGACCGACGTCGCCCGCGCGATCGTGTACGTCGCCGACCTCGTGGGCCCCGACCACGTCGCACTCGGATCGGATTACGACGGCGCCGTCACCGTCGGCTTCGACACGACGGCCCTGCCCGCCGTCACGCAGGCTCTCCTGGATGCCGGCCTGGGCGAGGGCGAGACGCGGGGGGTCCTGGGCGGGAACGTGCTGCGCGTGCTCTTGCAGACCCTGCCCGAGAGGAGCGGGGCAGGTAGAGGTCAGGAAGGCACACGCTGACCCCTCTGGGCGGAATCCGACAGGGGCGCGGATCAGATCAGGCCGGAGGTGCGCCCCGCCCCTCGATCGACATTCGCGTCTCGCCCGGGGCCGTGGGCCGCTCCGAGACCGGCGCCGCCTCCTCGGGCGCCGACGGCTCGTCTCCGTCGAAGAACATCTCCAGCATCAGGATCCCGACGCCCACCACGATCCAGCAGTCTGCCAGGTTGAAGGTGGGCCAGACGTAGCCCCCCCAGAGCCGGAAATCGAGGAAGTCGATGACCTCCCCGTAGACGAGGCGATCCGTGAGATTGCCGATGGCCCCGCCGAGCACGGCTCCGATCGCCGTCGGCGTGAGCCGCTCCCGGGGATCGAGGCGGGTCAGGAAGACCAGCAGCAGCACGATCGCCAGCACGCCCGTTCCGAGGAAGAAGACCTGGCGCAGGGTGTCGGGGAGCTGGGCGAAGAAGCTGAAGGCGCCGCCCGGATTCCGGACATGGGTCAGATTGAAGAAGCCCGGGATCACGACCAGGCGCTCGCCGTAGGCGAAGCGTTCCACGACGAGCCATTTGGTCAGCTGATCGAGGGGGTACGTGAGCGCGAAGGCGACGCTGAAGTAGACAGACTTGCGAGCAGGCGACGGCATGAGGCGCGCGAGGGTATCACGTCGATCTGCGGGCCCCTTGATCCCCTGGGGAATACTTTAGGCCGACCTGATTTCATATTTCATTACTCGCATTGTCGATCATGGCATCCAGGATTAATGTTTCGGGGTGAGGCCCACCGCGCGAAGCCTGATTCTGGATCTGCTGTCCACGTTGCGACGAGGCACGATGCCCGTGCGGGCGCTCGTCGAGGCCGGCTCGCTGCTCGGGATCGAGCAGAACAACATCCGGGTCAGCCTGGCGCGACTGCATGCGTCCGGGCGTGTCGAGCGGGACGAGCGGGGTCGATATCGCCTCGGTCCCGCCGTCACCGCGATTCGCGCTCAGCTCCGAGGCTGGCGCCACATCGAGGACCGGACGCGCGCCTGGAGAGGCGACTGGGTCGCGGTCCACCAGAGCCGACTCGGACGAGGGCCCGCGCGGCGTCGCCGCGAGCGGGCGCTCGCGCTGCTGGGATTCCGCGAGCTCGCTCCGGGACTCTCCATCCGACCCGACAATCTCCGAGGCGGGGCCGCCGAGCTCCGCGCCGCACTCCGGGATCTCGTGCGCGTCGAAGACGCTGCGGGCGATTCGGGCGATCCGGATCCGGCGCGCGTCTTCGTGCTTCGGGAGCTCGACCGCGAGAGCGAGGACGAGGCCCGCGGACTCTGGGACCCGGAGGCGCTCGTCGAAGAGGCCCGGGCGTCCACCTCGGCGCTGCGGGCCAGTCGGGAGCGACTCGCGCAGCTCTCCAGCGAGGAAGCGATGGCGGAGACCTTCCTCCTGGGCGGACGCGTCCTGCGGCAGCTGGTCCGACATCCGCTCCTGCCGCCCGAGATCCTCCCCCCTGCCCCCCTCGACGACCTGGTGGCAGAGATGAAGCGCTACGACCGGATCGGGCGCGGTCACTGGGCTGCCTTCCTCGCGCGCCACGACGTCCCGCACCGGAGCCTGCCGCTCGACTCCCGATTCGAGAGCCTGAGGAGTCCCGCGGCCTTCGATGCGTCGGAGAGGGCCCGGACCGGCGCGGATCCGCCACTCACCGACCTCTCTCCTTCTTCTCCTTCTTCCTCTCCCTCTCCGTCCCCGACGACCTCGACGAGGAGCGCCTGATGTCCTCTCCCGAATCCACCTCCGTCCCGACCTCCGATCCGGCCTCCGATCCGGCCTCCACCTCGGCCCTCCCTCCCGACCTGCTCGAGGCCGAGTCCGGACAGAGCCACTGGAAGAGCCAGCTCAGCCGGGAAGAGCTGCGCGAGCTGCTCACCCTCGACGACAAGCGAAGCTGGGCCACGCTCGCGGTGAACTGGGGCGTCATCTTCGGCGCCTTCGCGCTGGTCGGCTGGAGCGCGAACCCGTTGACGATCGCGGTGGCGCTCCTGCTGATCGGGGGCCGACAGCTCGGCTGCGCCATCGTCATGCACGAGGCGGCTCATCGGACCTTCCTGAGCGATCGCGTCTGGAACGATCGCATCGGCAACTGGCTGGGCGCCTACCCGATCTGGGCCGACGTGCTGCCCTATCGCGGCTATCACCTGGTCCACCATGCGAAGACGGGCACGGAAGCCGATCCGGACCTCTCGCTGACCCGACCCTTCCCCATCACTCGCGAGAGCTTCCGCCGAAAGGTCTGGCGCGATCTCAGCGGCCAGACCGGATGGAAGCAGGCCGTCGCCACGCTGCGACGCGACCTCGGTCTCGGGGGTCGGGCCACGCAACGCAGCCAGGGACTGAGACCGGGCGAGAAGCCGGACGTCGGCTGGCACAAGCTGCTGCCGCCGCTGGTGGCCAACGGTACGATCTTCGGAATCCTCGCTCTCTTCGGCCATCCGGCCCTCTACCTGCTCTGGGTCGTCGCCTGGCTGACGACCTATCGACTCGCACTCCGCATCCGTTCGATCGCCGAGCACGCGCTGGCCGGGCCCGCCGAGGATCCCCTCCGCAATACCCGGACGACGCTCGTGTCCGGCTGGGAGCGGCTCCTGCTCGCCCCCAACTACGTCAACTATCATCTCGAGCATCATCTCGTGATGACCGTTCCCCACTACAGGCTCCCCCGGATGCACGCACTGCTCCGGGAGAAGGGCCTCCTCGAGCACGCGCTCGTCACGGAGGGGGGATACCGCGAGGTCCTCAGGAGGGCCACGGCGGCCTGATCCAGACGACGAGTCCCGCGGCGAGTCCGGGCACGCGTCCGACGAGGCTTCATCCCTCGCCGAGGCGGCGAGAATCCCAGCCCGCGAGACGCCGACGCTGCGCTAGCCTGCCGGGCCGCTCATGTACCGGAGGCTGCGCTCCATCGCCCGGACGCATGCTCGAAGGAGGGAGAGTCGTCATGTCGAGTGCCGCGGGCCCGTGGGAGCCCGGCGAAGCGATCCCGCGCCGGTTCACGGTCGAAGGGAGCCTCTCGTTGGCCGCGGAGGCCTGGGGCGATCCGACCCGGCCCCCCGTCGTGCTGCTCCACGGCGGAGGGCAGACCCGGCATGCCTGGTCAGGGACCGCGATCTCGCTCGCCCGCGCCGGCTGGCACGCGATCGCCGTCGATCAGCGCGGTCACGGCGAGAGCGACTGGGCGCCCGACGGCAACTACGATCGTCTTCGCTATGCCGACGACGTGATCGACCTGGCCCGGGCACTCGAGACACCGCCGGTGCTCGTGGGCGCCTCCCTGGGCGGGATCTCCTCGCTGCTGGCGATCCACCGGGCGAGCGGGCCGATCGCGCGGGCCCTCGTCCTGGTGGACATCGCGACCCGGATGGAGCCCAAGGGACTCGAGCGCATCTTCGAGTTCATGCGGGCCCGGCCCGACGGCTTCGCGAGCCTCGAGGAGGCGGCGGACGCGGTCGCCGCCTACAACCCCCACCGCCCGCGGCCGAAGGATCTCTCGGGCCTCGAGAAGAACCTGCGCCGAGGCGACGACGGTCGCTGGCGCTGGCATTGGGATCCGCGCTTCATCGAGTCGAAGCAGCCCGCCGAGCCGCCGCAGCAATGGGCCGCCCTCGACGAGGCCGCCGCCTCGCTGCGCATTCCGACACTGCTCGTCCGGGGCCGCGCGAGCGACATCCTCAGCGAGGAGGGAGCGCGAACCTTTCTCGAGCAGGTCCCCCACGCGAAGTTCGCCGACATCTCGAACGCCGGACACATGGTCGCCGGGGACCGGAACGACCTCTTCACCGACGCCGTGCTCGACTTTCTCGAGGACGAGCTCGGCGGGCCCGAGGGCCCCGGCCGGCCGGAGACACACGATGAGTAGCCCCGAGGAGATCGAGCGATGAAGTCCGACGACGCCGAGGCGCCCGGAGCGGACCTCTCCGGAGGCCGACGACCGATCCTGGAGGTCGCCCGGTCGCTCGGACTGGAGCCCGACGAGCTCCGCCTGCACGGAAACGACATCGCGAAGGTGGAGCTCGCCGCGCTCGCCCGCGGAAGGCGACGACCGGGCGAGGGACGCCTCGTCCTGATCTCGGCGATCACCCCGACACCGGCGGGCGAGGGCAAGACGACGACCGGCATCGGACTCGCCCAGGGTCTCGCCCGAATCGGAGAGTCCGCCTGCCTCGCGCTGCGCGAGCCCTCTCTCGGCCCCGCCTTCGGAATGAAGGGCGGAGCCACGGGGGGAGGACGGAGCCAGCTCGTCCCGCGTGATCGCATCAATCTCCACTTCACGGGCGACTTCCACGCCATCTCGTCGGCGCACAACCTGCTCGCCGCCGCGCTGGACAATCACCTGCAGCAGGGCAACGCACTCGGTATCGACCCCCGCCGAGTGATCTGGAAGCGCGTCCTCGACATGAACGATCGCGCCCTGCGCCAGGTCACGATCGGGCTGGGCGGACCCACCCACGGCGTGCCGCGAGAGTCGGGGTTCGACATCACGGCCGCCTCCGAGGTGATGGCCATGCTCTGCCTGGCAGAGAGCCTGGACGACCTCCGCGCGCGTCTCGACCGCACCCTCGTGGCCTTCACCGGCACGGGAGAGCCCGTCCGTGCCGAGGCGCTCGGCGTGACCGGCGCCATGCTGGCGCTGCTTCGCGATGCGCTGATGCCGAACCTGGTCCAGACCCTCGAAGGCACCCCCGCGCTCGTGCACGGAGGCCCCTTCGCCAACATCGCCCACGGCTGCAGCTCCGTCCTCGCCAGCCGCCTCGGGCTCGCCCTCGCCGATTGGACGATCACCGAGGCCGGATTCGGCTTCGACCTGGGCGCTGAGAAGTTCTTCGACATCAAATGCGCCGGCGCCGGTCTGGATCCGGCTGCGGTCGTGTTGGTGGCGACGATCCGGGCTCTCAAGATGCATGGCGGCGTGCCTCTGCGCGATCTCGAGGTCGCCGACCCGGAGGCCGTCGAGCGCGGACTTCCCAACCTCGAGAAGCACATCGAGAATGCGCGCCTCTTCGGGAAGGAGCCGATCATCGCCTTGAATGCCTTCTCGGCCGACACGAGCGCAGAGATCGAGCGCGTGCGCGACCTCTGTGCGAAGGAGGGGCTGCCCTTCGCAGTGAGCGAGCATTTCATGCGCGGGGGAGCCGGGTCGGAGGCCCTGGCCCGCCTGCTCGTCGAGTCGACCCCCCTCGAGAGCCCGGGCTTCGAGCCGCTCTACGCGCGCGACGCGCCGGTCCCGGAGAAGATCCGCGAGGTCGCGCGCAAGATCTACGGCGCCCGGGACGTCTCGTTCAGCCGCGAGGCGGAGAAGAGCCTGCGTCGGATCGAGCGTCTGGGCCACGCGAGCCTGCCCGTCTGCATCGCCAAGGTCCCGGGCTCCCTCTCCGACGACCCGAGCCTGCGCGGACGCCCCCGCGACTTCGAGATCACCGTCCGCGAGATCCAGATCAATGCCGGGGCGGGATTCCTGGTGGCGCTCACCGGCGATCTCATGCGCATGCCCGGCCTGCCGCGGCGGCCGATCGCGGAGCGGATCGACGTCGACGCCGCCGGCGAGATCATCGGACTCGAGTGAGGAGCCGCTCCGTCTCCTCCCTCTCGAGAGCCCCTGGCGGAGGAGCGGATCGCAGACGGCTACACTGAGAAGGCGTCTGCCGCGCGCGCTCAGCGCGCGATTCGATCCGGCGAGTCGTCGAACGGAGCCCCCAACGATGCCCCCGACCGATCCTCGAACCCTCTTCGTCTACACGACCGTGGCTGGAGAAGGCGACGCCCGTCGCCTCGCCGAGGAGGTCGTCTCGAGC
>CAYXLY010000105.1:0-11677 GCA_964466005.1 uncultured Spirochaetaceae bacterium
AGAACGGTCGCCGCTGCCTGGAGGTCGGCGCGGTCGAAGAGGCCGAGCCAGGCCAGGTGGAAGGGGAAGTAGAGCGCGGCGGCATCGGGCAGGGGAACGGACTCGGGCATCTCGAACGCGGAGACGGGTGGACAGATCGCGTACTCCGCGAACCCGCCGAAGGCCTGCCGCGTCACCGCCACGACTCGTCGGCCGGTCCAGGACTCGACGCCGGCTCCGCCCTGCTCGACGACGCCCATCACCTCCATTCCCGGAATACACGGGAGCTCCGGCCGGACCATCATGTTGCGGCCATTGACCCGCTCGAGGTCGTTCAGGTTGAGGGGGATGGCCTGGACCCGGACCAGGAGCTCCCCCGGACCGGGAGTCGGCACGGGGATCGTGTCCAGGCGAAGAGTGCGGCTGGGGTCCTCGCCGTACTCGTGTACCCGCCACGCACGCATGACTCTCGAGCTCGTTCCGGGATCGGACATGGGGTTCCTCTCTGTTCGGTCGTTCGACCGCTCTCGACGGGTCGACGCTTCGGTGCCTCGGTCGATCGGTTGGGGACGGATGTCGGTCGCGCGCTCGGGGCGAGGGCTCGAGACGGGCCCTTCAGATCGATTCCGGCTCGAGGCCGAATCGGTCCAGATAGGGTCGGAAGGCCTCCCGCACGGCGTCGGGACGCACGCCGAACTGCTCCGGGGAGTACCGATGAATGCCGTGCTTGTCCTTCGGGTTGTCGGCGATGTAGGCGCGCATCCGATCCGCCGCCTCGCCCGAGAGCGGCAGGTCGAAGGCGTCGTAGATGCGCTCGACGACGGCGAAGGGGTTCGTCACGAAGTCCTGGAAGTGCATGTCGTAGAAGATCGCCCTCGGATGGCTCTCCGTCTCGCGGACGCCGATGGCGTGCTCGAGCACGCGTTTGATGCGTCGGGTCCAGTCGTCCGCGATCTCGATCGGGTCGACCTCGTCGCTGCCCATGGAGCGGACGAGGGCCGTGAGGCTCGCGTAGGAGGTCATGGTCTTCACGGGATCGCGATGCGTGAAGACGATGCGAGCGTCGGGATAGGTGCGCAGGAGATGCTCCAGCCCCCACATGTGGGCCCCCGTCTTCAGGACCCACCGATCTCGCTCGTTGCGCCACTGGAGGTGCTGGAGCTGCCTCTCGTGGAAGGCGTAGACGTGGGACAGGTCGGCCTCCCGGTCGACCCAGTCCTGATAGGCCGGCACGCGAAACTGGTTGTGGAAGAGCGGCGTGCACATCGTCTCGCCCATCATCGTGACGCACTCCTGGGAGAGCTGGGCGCCCATCGGATGCATCGCCTTGAAGGCGGGGATCTGCGCATCGACGTCGGGAAAGGTGGCCGCGCAGAGCTCGATCCGGGGGTCGGTCTCGGAGGTCGCGGCCTCGGGCGGAGGAGAGGGGAACATGGTCTCCCATGTGAGCGGGGCTCGGCTGGACGGGTCCTGCGCGAGGATGTCGTGCAGGATGGTCGTGCCAGTTCGCGGCATGCCCACGATGAAGACGGGGGCGACGATGCGCTCTTGCGAGATCTCCGGATGGCGTGCGCGATCCCGGACGTAGAGGAGGCGGTTCGTCACGTGCAGGAGCACGCGCTCGCGAGCGATGCCCCGCCCGATCGCGTTCAGACGGCCTTCCTGCTCGAGCGATTCGAGGAGGCGCTGCAGCCCCTCCATGAAGAAGGCCTCGCCCGGACCGCCGCCGAGCCGGACTGGGGAGTCGGCACGCTGGCTGGCCTCCTTCAGGATCGTGTCGGGATCGAGGCTGGGGTGGCTGGATGCCATGCTGTCTTCTCCAGTGCCGATTCAATCGGGAACGCTCGATTCTACGGCGTCCCGCGAGCGCAGGCGAGACCGGAGCGGGGGGCTCGCAGATCCCGAAGAGGGCGATCAGAGGCAGCGAGCGGTCGGGCGGGGCAGCTGGTAGCTTCGGAGTCGGACGGACGGGGCGTGCTGCATGCAGGGCTCCCGGTGCTTCCGGGGGCGCCGTGCCCGTCGTGAGACCGTTCCTCGCGGTGACGTGTGACGAGAGCTGAGGCGAGGATCGCTGGCGCCCGGTCACGCCCGCTGACGCGGGTGACGAATGCGAGATGGCGGGGGCGAGATGAGAACGAGAGGTCTTCGATGAAGCTCTATACGTTTCCCGTCGCGCCCAATCCCACGAAGGTCAGGCTCTATCTCGCCGAGAAGCGAGCCGGGGGCGCCGGAATCGAGGTCGAGGAGGTCACGGTCCGGCTGGTCGACGGAGAGCAGAGACGACCCGAGCATCTCGCCCGCAATCCATTCGGCAAGCTGCCCGTGCTCGAGACCGAACGCGGCGACTTCCTCTTCGAGTCCCTGCCGATCATCGACTTCTTCGAGGAGCTCCATCCCGATCCGCCGCTCTTCGGCGACACCCCTCTCTCTCGTGCGCGCGCTCGCCAGATCGAACGACTCGCGGACCTCGGCGTGCTGATCCCGATCGCCCGGATCGTGCATACGACCCGATCACCGCTGGGCCTGCCCCCGAATCCTGAGGTGGCCGAATATTTCCGAAGCCAGCTGCCGGCGGGCCTCGACTATCTGGACGCGCTGCTCGAGGACGGCCGCTCCTTCCTGGCGGGCGAGCGCGTGACGGTCGCCGATTGCACGCTGGCAGCGGGGCTGCATTTCGGGCGCTTCAGAGAGCTCGACTTCCTGGAGGGCCACGACCGACTCCGAGCCTGGGACGAGAGGTATCGCGCGCGGCCCGAGGTCGAAGGCATCCTGCTTCGATAGCGATCCCCAAAGTCCGACGGATCTCGATGAAGAGAGTCGATGACATGCGGCGAAGACGAAACGGATCCAGAGGCGTCTCCGCCCGGGTCGCCGACGTGCAGGACCGGGGGGCGAACGCATGAGTGCCTTCCCGACGCTCTTCTCCCCGACCCGGATCGGGCGTCTGGAGCTCCGGAACCGTCTGGTCATGGCTCCGATGGAGAACTGCTATGCGACGCGCGACGGGATGCCGTCGGAGCGCAGCAAGGCGTACTTCGAGGCCCGCGCGAGAGGAGGCGTCGGTCTGATCACGCTGGGCGCCTGCTCGATCGACGAGCGCCACCGCGAGGTGCTCCGGACCGTCGATTTCGGGCGCGACGCGGTCCTCGACGCCCATCGGGAGCTGACGGAGCGCGTCCACGCCCACGGAGCCCGGATCCAGCCGCAGCTCGTTCATCCCGGGCCGGACGGCCTGGCTCCCTATCTCTCCGGGATCCCGAACGTCGGCCCTTCGGTGATCCCCTCCTACATCACCGGGATCCCCTGCCGCGCGCTCGATGCCGACGAGCTGCCGGAGATCGCCGAGCGCTTCGCCGCCGCCGCTTTCCGGGTCCGGCAGGCGGGCTACGACGGAATCGAGCTCCACGCGGCCCATGGCTACATGCTCCTGGGCTCCTTCCTGTCGGCGACGCGCAATCGTCGGACGGACGCCTACGACGGCCGGACCCGGGAAGGGCGGATCCGATTCCTGGTGGAGGTCATCCGCGAGATCAAGCGGGCGACGGGCGCGGACTTCCCGCTCACGCTGCGTCTTTCCGGATACGACCGGACGCCCGGTGGCCGCCCCATCCACGACACGGTCCGGATCGCCCCTTGGCTCGTCGAGGCGGGAGTCGATGCCTTTCACGTGAGCGGGGGTGTCATCGACCCCCTGACGAGCCAGATGGTGACGGGCTCCCACTTCGGCTCCGCACACAACGTGGCGGCCGCCCGCGCGTTGAAGCAGGTCGTCGACGTGCCGGTCATCGCCGTGGGTCGCATCCACGATCCGACCCTCGCCGAGCGCATCCTGGCCGAGGGCCAGGCCGATCTCGTCGCGATGGGGCGGCCGCTTCTCGCCGATCCCGCGCTGCCGGAGAAGGCGCGGACGGGCAGGAAGGCGCAGATCCGACCCTGTATCTCCTGCGAGAGCTGTATCGACTCGATGGAGACCGGGCGGGCGAGCTGTGCCGTGAATCCCTTCGCGGGACGCGAGGCCGAGCTCGACGCGAGGCCGGCGCTGCGGTCTCGGCGGGTGGCGATCCTCGGAGGCGGACCGGCCGGGCTGGAGGCGGCCCGGATCGCCGCTCTCCGGGGACATCGGGTGACACTCTTCGAACGCAGCCTTCGGCTCGGGGGTTCGCTCGTCTGGGCCTCGACCGTCCATCCGGACAACCAGCCCTTCCTCGACTTCCTGCTGGCAGAGGTCCGTCGCGTCGGCGTCGACGTGCGGCTGAACGCGGCGATCCCGGCGGCGGAGATCGCCCGCGCCGGCTTCGACGCAGTCTGGGTGGCGACCGGCGGACGCTGGGCCGGCCCGAAGATCGAAGGAGACGAGCAGCCCCATGTCTGGTCGGCGGCGATGCTGCGCAGCGCGCTCGCGGGAGAGAGGTCGGAGGAGATCGAACGGAAGCTCCGCGGCTGGCAGAAGAGGGGGATCGGCCTCCTCGGCAGGGGAGGCGCACGCTTTCTGGGACCTGGCCTCCTGCGAAGGCTCGCACGCGGGCTCCTCCCGTTCGGGCGGCACGTCGTGCTGGTGGGGGGAGACCTGGCGGCCATCGAGCTCGCGGAGTTCCTCGCGGAGCGCGGGCGTCGGGTCGCCGTCGTCGAGGCAGGTGACGAGATCGCACCCGAGGTCGGACCGAAGCGACGCGGCGAGCACATGGATCGCCTGGATCGTCTCGGGGTCAGCGTCTTCGTCGCCTCGACCGTGGACCGGATCACGGGTCGGGACGTCCTCTTGAAAGGAGGTCGCTCCCTGCGCGCCGACTGGGTGCTGGTGTCGGGAGGGATCGAGCCCGACCTCGACCTCGTCCACGCACTCGAGAGACAGGGCGTGCGGGAGGTGCAGGCGCTCGGAGACTGCACGGGCCTCGGTCTGATCCGGGGGGCGACGGAGGAGGCCGCTCGGGTCGCCTGCGCTCTGTAGGGGGCCGTCGCTCGGATCCGGCAGCGGGCCCTCGCGAGCCGTCTATACTCGTCCCGCGTCGAGAGCCACTTCGAGGCGCCGAGCGGCGAAGCGGAGATTCCGCTCCGCGCCTCGATTCCCCCTGCGTCCCCGGGCCCGGCGGTCCGTGGATCCGCGGGGCCCGAGGCGGCGAGACGCGAAGAATGTGCTGCGATCCAGCGGCGAGAGCCCGCTGACGCATTCGTGTACCCGAGCCCCGGCTCGAGAAGAAGGAGTGATTCCAGATGGCGATTTCTGAAGGCGAGAAGATTCCCTCGGTGACGGTCAAGGCGACGGACATGACCGACGTGAGCACCGACGAGCTCTTCGGAGGCAAGAAGGTCGTGCTCTTCGCCGTCCCGGGTGCGTTCACCCCGACGTGCTCGAACCAGCACCTCCCGGGGTTCATCGAGAAGGCGGACGAGATTCGCGCCAAGGGCGTGGACGACATCGTCTGCATGTCGGTCAACGACGCCTTCGTGATGGATGCCTGGGGCAAGCAGCACGGCGCCGGAGACAAGGTGCGGCTGATCGCCGACGGCAACGGAGAGCTGGCAAAGGCGCTCGGGCTCGATTTCGACGGCTCGGGCGTCGGCTTCGGGCTTCGTTGCCAGCGATTCGCGGCGATCGTGGACGACGGGGTCGTTCAGAAGCTGGCCGTCGAGGAGCCGATGAAGTTCGACGTGAGCAGCGCCGAGTCGATTCTCCAGGCGCTCTGAGCGGGAGACGTCGTCGAGAGACGTCCGTTCCCCGGGCGGGTCGGGTCCGGGTGGGAAGTCTCTCGACGAGGATTCCGTCCCGCTTCGCGGAGGCGCCAGCACCGGAGTGGGGCTTCCCGCGAGGCCGCAGTCGAGCTCGGGACGGCCTCGACTGCGGTCTGAGACGAGCGCCCGATCGGGTGGCCGCCGTGCGTGGAGGCGCGCAGCCGTGCTCGACTGAGCGCATTGCGTCTCGCGGCGAGGGCCCCTAGTCTGAACCGATTCCGCGGCAGAAGGCGATGGCGGGTCTCTTTGGGCCCGATCCGCGATGCGAAACGATGGATTCGCACGTGAGAGGCCTCCTGAGCGGCCCCGGGAGTCGGCCCGGGAGTCGACCCCGCGACCCCGCGACTCGGCCGAGGTCGAGATCGAGGCGAGGATTCAGGGAGGAGGGGACAGGCGCTTGCAACGCAGCTGTCCGAAGGCGACGAAGCTCGAGGCATCGCGAAGCGGCGTGGCGAGCCCCGCATCGGGCCAGGTGGATCCTTCGCCGCCTCCCGAGAGCGAGTCGGGCCCTCCAGGGGATTCCTCTCGAAGCCTTCATTCGTTGCGTTGCGCCGCCGGCTCGGCCGATGCCTCTCCCGATCGTCCGCTCGACCTGCGCTCGACCTGCGCTCGTCTCGGAGCCGGCTTCGAGGCGCTCTCGTCCGTGCCGGGAGGGGTCGCCGATCGCCGAACGCTCGGGATCGCGACGCGTCTCGTCGCGGGTCGGGGCGATCGAGACCCCGAGACTCCGAGGACCCGAGGAGGATGCTCGTGAAGCGACGTGACCCTCGTTCGGGCTTCGAGCGACCGGGCCTGCGATGCAGGCAGGCCGACCGCCTGGCGCCGACCGCTTCGAGGAGGCTCTTCCTGATCGCCTTCGCGCTGATCCTCGGTGCCGGGAGCGCGGTCGCGCGCAGCGCGGAGCTCGACGTCCAGCCGCAGCAGTCGACGGACGGGGTCTATCAGCTCACCTGGCAGGCGGATGGGCGCGTCGTCGTCGAGGAGGCCGTCGAGCCGTCCTTCGCGAGCCCGCGGGTCGTCTATCGCGGTCTCGACCAGGCGACGACGCTCACCGGGCGAAGCGATGGGACCTACTACTATCGGCTCGTTCACGCGGACGACCTCTCCGTCGCGCAGGCCGAGGTCGTCCGCGTGACGGTCGCACATCACTCCTCCGCGCGGGCTCTCGGCTTCTTCGCCGTCGGGCTCGGCGTCTTCATGTCGACCGTCGTCCTGGTGCTCCGAGGCCCCGACGACCACGGCCCCGCGAAGGCGATGGAGCGGACGGGAGAAGGAGCGCAGGATGGCTGACCCGCTCGGCGTGAACACGGATCGACTCGAGGCGGATCTCGAGAGCCTGGCCCAGATCGGACGCAGGGACGGATCGGGAATCCATCGAACCGCCTTCAGCGAAGGAGACATGGCCGGGCGCCAATGGCTGGCCGATCGCCTCGAGGAGGCGGGGCTCTCGGTGCGTCTCGACGGGGCCGCGAACATGGGCGCCGTCTGGCCCCCGGACCTCGACCGAAGCTGCGTGATGACCGGCTCGCACCTGGACACGGTGCCCGGGGCCGGACAGCTCGACGGAGCGCTCGGCGTGGTCTGCGGGCTGGAGGCCTTGCGCATTCTCTCGGAGCAGGGCGTGCCGCTGTCGCGTCCGGTCGAGCTCGTCGCCTTCTCGGATGAGGAGGGACGCTTCGGAGGCATGCTCGGGTCTCAGGCGATGAGCGGTCGCCTCACGCCGGAGTCGATCGATCAGGCCAGGGACCTCGAAGGGGTCACGTTGGCCGATGCGATGGCGGGTTGTGGCTACCGAGCGCGGGACGTCCTCTCCGCGGAGCGCGAGTCCGAATCCATTCACGCCTTCGTCGAGCTCCACATCGAGCAGGGACCGGTGCTCGAGCGCGACGGCAGCGCGGTCGGACTCGTCGACGGCATCACCGGGCTCTTCCGTTGGGACGTCCGCCTGATCGGAGAGGCGAATCATGCGGGGACCACGCCGATGGACATGCGCCGCGACGCCTTCCAGGCCGTCGCGGAGTTCGCCATGGAGATCGATCGCATCCTCGAGGAGCACGGCAGCCCCCGCAGCCGAGCCACGGTCGGACGCGTGGAGCTGGTGCCGGGAGCGGCCAACGTCGTGCCCGGGGAGGCGAAGATCGCCCTGGAGGTGCGGGACACCGATCGACAGACGCTGCACGAGCTCGGCGACGCCTTCCGTCGAACGCTGTCGGCGATCGCGCGACGTCGCGATCTCGGCTTCGAGTTCGACGTCGTGAGCGAGCTCGAGCCGGTAGCCTGCCATGAACGGGTGATGGCGGCGATCGAGCGCGCCTGCGAGCAGAATCGGGTCGTCCCCTTGCGGATGCCCAGCGGTGCGGCGCACGACACGCAGATGATGGCCCGGATCGCCCCGTCGGGCATGATCTTCGTTCCGAGTCGGGGGGGGCGAAGCCATTCTCCCGCCGAGTGGACGGCGCCGGCCGACATCGAACGAGGCGCCCACATCCTTCTTCACACACTCCTGGAGCTCGCGCGATGAGCGAAACGATCGGATCGGGGGCCCGGGAGGACGTCGAGGACGACAAGGTGGAGGTCGAGCATCCCGAGTTCCTCAACGTCGACCCCCTCAAGGCCAACTATCACGAAGCCTTCATCGACTCTCCGGCTCTCCTGCGGTCGCTCGAGCGAGCGGGCACGGCGCTCCTCTGCATCGACATGCAGTATCTCGATGCGGTTCGCGGCCACGGAGTCTTCGCGAATGCGGAGGCCTCGGGGGTCCCGCTGGAGGCTCAGGAGTATTATTTCGACCGGCTGGAGCAGATCGTGCTGCCCAGCGTCCGGAGACTCCAGGACGCCTTCCGGAACGCCGGCCTCGAGGTGATCCATACGCGGATCCAGTCGCTGACGCGAGACGGGCGTGATCGAAGTCCCGGTCACAAGAGGCTGGGACTCCACGCGGCGCCCGGGTCGAAGGATGCGCAGTTCGTGGAGATCGTCGCGCCGGAGCCCGACGAGATCGTGATCGACAAGACCGCCTCGGGCGTGTTCAACTCGACCAACCTCTCCTATGTCCTGCGGAACCTGGGCGTCAACGCCCTCTTCGTGACCGGGGTCTACTCCAACGAATGCGTCTCGACGGCGATTCGGGATGCCTGTGACCTCGGCTACTACGTGACCTTGATATCGGACGGATGCGCGACCGTGACGCCCGAGCTCCAGCAGGCGACGATCACCACGATGAAGGACCGTTACGCGCGCGTCCTGTCGGCGTCGGAGGCGATCGCGGAGGTCGAGAAGGTCGTGGGTGCGCCCCATGGAGTCGTGGGCGCGCCTCATGGATGAGGTCAACTCGGCGATCCTGGATCCGAACGTCGGATGGGCGATCCTCGCGGTCTTCAGCGTCCTCTGGGTGGCTCTGGGCTGGTGGTTCGGCCGGGAGACGGGGGATCTGGAAGGCTTCATGCTGGCGGGGCGACGCGTGGGCCTGGCGCTCGGCGTCGCGACCGCGATGGCGACGTGGGTCACGAGCAACACGACGATGGCCGCTCCCCAGCTCGCCCTCCAGCTGGGCGTCTGGGGCATGATCGGATACTCGCTCGGTGCGGTCGGCCTCATCCTCTTCGCGCCGCTCGCGCAGCGCATCCGGGAGCTGATGCCGAACGGATTCACCAGCGGCGACTTCATTCGTCTCCGCTACGGCAAGCCCGCCTGGCGCATCTTCCTCGGGATCTCGCTCTTCTATGCCCTGGGCTGGCTGATCTCGATGGGAACGGCCGGAGGAGTCCTGATCCACGCGCTCACGGGAATCGAGTATCGCTTCGGCATGTCGGTGATCGTCAGCATCTGCGTGCTCTACACCTTGCTCGGCGGACTCCGTGCGGTGATCGGGACGGATTTCATCCAGACCGTCATCATCCTGGTGGGCGTGGCAGCGCTCGCCTGGCTGGCGATCGACGCGGTGGGCTTCCGGGAGATGCACGAGGCGACCCTGGCGACCCGACCGGAGCTTCTCAACCTGCTCTTCCCCGCTGCGTTGATGTTCCTCTTCAACAATCTCCTCTTCGGGATCGGCGAGATCTTCCATTCGAACGTCTGGTGGAGTCGAGCCTTCGCTTTCCGCGAGGGCGTCGGGCTTCCGGCCTATCTGATCGCGGGGCTGCTCTGGATCCCGGTGCCGATCGTGGCGGGGTTCGTGGCCTTGACGGTGCCGGCGCTCGGACTGAACGTGCCCTCGGCCGACATGGTCGGCCCGATGGTGGCGGCGCATCTCCTGGGACAAGGGGGAGCGGTGCTCGTCTTCATCGTCGTCTTCGCCGCGCTCGCCTCGAGTCTCGACTCGCTGCTCGCCGCGACCTCGGACCTCGTGCTCACGGACCTCTACAAGGGCCATTTCAGGCCCATGGCGGGTCCGGACGAGCTCGCCCGCGCGGCGCGCGGCGTCGTGCTGGGCCTCGGGCTGCTCACGTGGGCGCTCTGCCTGCCTCGGCTCGCCACGCTCGCGGAGATGCTTCATCTGACGGGAGCCTTCGTGGCGAGCACGATCTGGCCCATTGCCGCCGGGCTCTACTGGCGACGGGCGAGCTCCGGCGGCGCCTCGCTGGCGATGTTGCTCGGGACGACCTCGGGTCTGGTGGCCTACTTCACGATCGGCTTCTATGTCGCGGCCCTCGTGTCCGCCGCGGTCTCCATGATGGTGGTCTGGGCGGCGTCGCGCTTGAGCCCGGATGCCTTCGACTGGGCCGATCTCTCGGTCCCCGTGGTTCCGGGAGCGGCCGAGGCGTCGGGGGCTGCAATCTCTTCCGGGGAGGAGGGGTGATGACGGCTTCCGTCGAGTTCCTGACCGGGCTCGTCACGCTGGCCACGATCGTGGTGACGATCGCGCCCGTGGTGTTGCTCGTCCTGTGGATACGCGACGCGAGAGGAGGGCGGCTCTGGTGACCCCCGAGAAGAGAAGGACGCTGCAGGAAGCCCTGGAGGACGAGCCCGCGTTGGATCCGCAGGGTTTCGAGAAGCCCCGGCGCTTGATGGACGAGCTGGCCGAGGACCTCGCGCCCCTGCTCGAGATCTCCAATCGGCCGGTGATCTCGGCGCGCCAGTTCCATCGGGACCAGATCGTCCAGCTCTGTCGGCTCGCGGCCCGTTACGAGACGCAGCCCCAGGTCATCAATCGGCCGCTCACGGGGAAGATCCTCATCAGTGCCTTCTACGAGCCGAGCACTCGGACCCGGCTCTCCTTCGAGAGCGCATGGCATCGACTGGGCGGAGACGTCATGTCGATCACCGATCCGCAGTCCACCGGCATCGCGAAGGGCGAGTCGCTCTACGACATCGGGGAGATGTTGAACCACTACGGGGACGTGGTCGTGCTTCGGGACAGCGACGAGCATTCGGTCTACGACATGCTCGAGTCGCTGCGCATCCCCATCGTGAATGGCGGGAACGGGCTCGACGAGCATCCCACTCAAGCGCTCGCGGACCTCTACGCGATGCTCAAATGGCGTCCGAGTCTGATTCACGATCGAGCGCCGGAGCCGCCGGCGCGGATCGGCATCGTGGGCGTGCCGGCCCGGATGCGGACCGTGCGAAGCCTGCTCCTCCTGCTCTCCCGGTTCGCGCAGAACATCGACGCCGTCGTGATCATCACGGACGAGGCGGAGCCCTTCGCGCCCGAGCAGAGAGAAGAGCTCGAAGGGGCCGGGCTGCGGGTCACGCTCTCCGACGATCTCGACGCCAGCCTCCCGGACCTCGACGTCGTCTACATCAATGCGATCGCATGGAAGGGAGACGCGTACGAGTCGCTGGGCAAGCATTTCCGGCTCCACGAGGGATCGCCCTTCAAGAACGGCGCGATCGTCCTCCACCCCCTCGCGCGAGGCGAAGAGCTCGACCGCAGCCTCGACGCGACGACCCACAACTGGTACTTCGCGCAGGCGCGCGGAGCCGTCTTCGTCCGCATGGCGCTTCTGTCGGCCATGCTGAAGACCTA
>CAYXLY010000106.1:0-11640 GCA_964466005.1 uncultured Spirochaetaceae bacterium
GCGCTTCGACAGGCCAGGCCGGGCTACGATGCCTTCGTGACCGGTGCCTCCGGACTCCTCACGCTCTACCCCGATCGCGATACGTCGCCCTGGAGCCTCGCCATCGGCCCGGGAGCGGAGCTCGCGCAGGTCACGGATTTCGCCATCGACGTCGGAGAGGGGCTCCGGGGCCCGCGGCAATCGGTCGTGGTGAACTGGTTCACGATCCTGCGCTACCAGCGGGTGGACCGGATCGTCGATCCCCGCTCCGGTCTGCGGATCGAGCTCGGCAACGAGCTCGGCGGCCAGCCCATCGGGTCGGACCTGGACTACCAGCAATGGCATCTCGACGCGAGGGCCTATCGACCGATGGGGCCCTTCGTCTGGGCAGCCCGCGTCGCCGCGACCACGCTGGATCCGATCGGAGCCGGGCTCTCCGCGGTCCCTGTCACGCGTCGACTCTACTCGGGGGGGACGAACTCCATCCGGGGATTCGGGTTCCAGAATCTGGGACCCACCGATCCGGGGAACGACCCGATCGGGGGGCTCAGCCGGATCGAGCTGGGCCTCGAGCTCCGGGTGCCGGTCTGGAAGCGGATCGGGCTGGTCGGCTTCGTCGACGCGGGGGACGTCCGGCTGGATCCGTGGAGCTGGCGACCGAAGGACCTTCGGGCCTCGGCGGGGCCGGGGCTGCGGATCGACACGCCGATCGGTCCGCTGCGCTTCGACATGGGCTTCCTCCTGAATCCACCGCCGGAGACAGATCCCTGGCGGATTCATCTCTCAGTCGGGCAAGCCTTTTGATCGGGAGGAGATCCATGCACGACGACGACGAAGTCCCGGACGGCTCGCCGGAGAGGGGTGGGCCTCGACGATCGCGCCGGGCCCGGGTGATCCGGCGACTGGGGCTCGCCGCGCTCGCCTCGATCGCCCTGCTCGCGGCGCTCGTGATCGCCATCGATCTCGGCTGGCAGCGCGAGCGGATCGTGCGGATCGCGCTGGAGATCGCGGAGGCCCGGCTGGGGGTGGACGTCTCCCTCGACCGGGCGGTCGGACGGCTCAGTCGCGGGATCGAGCTGCGAGACGTGCGTCTCCGGGTCGATGGGGAGACGCTGGCTCGAGCCGACTCGATCGCGGTGCGCTGGGATGTCTTCTCCTTGCTGACGAGCGAGCGCTGGATCGCGGAGTCGGTCCGGGTGGAGGGGTGGTCGCTCCGGCTCCGTCGGACTGCGGAGGGCCGATGGACTCCGCTCGAGGATCTGCTCGCCCGGCTCGCGAAGCCCGACGACGAGATCGCGGCGTCGCCCGAGGCCGCGGCGGGGCCCGATCTCCTCGTCCGTCGGATCGAGCTCGCGGAAGGCGAGGTCGAGCTGCAGGTCGAGCCGGGAGAGGCGTTGCGAAAGAGGTTGATCTCCGAGAAGCCCGTGGAGACCTTGCGGGCGATCTTTCGGGCCGAGGGGGACATCGAAGACCTGCAGGTGGGGCCCCGGGATCCGGCGGCCGTGGAGACGGCCCGATTCGACGCCGAGCTCGTCGAGCTGCACTCGGGGCTTCCCGAGTTCGATCGTCGGGCCCGGGCCGGTCTCGAGGTCGAGCTGGTCGGGGCCAGGCTGGACTCGCTGGTTGCGCATCTCGGGGCGCCCGGGATGCAGGGGCGGATCGAGGCCAGCGGTCGGCTCGATCAGCTCGACCGCGTGGCGGTCGAGATCGAGGCTGCGGATCTCTCGCCACTGAGCGGCTGGCTCCAGACGTCCCGGCTGATCGAGGGGGAGCTCGACGCGCAGGCCACGCTGGCGGGGCCACCGACCGCTCTCACGGGTCGACTGCAAGCGCGTGCCCGGGGGCTGCGATTCGAGGCCGTACGGGCAGAGGAGCTCGACCTCGAGCTCGAGCTCGACGATCCGATCTCGAGCCTGTGGGCAGCTCCGGGACAGATGGACGCCCGGCTGAAGCTGCACGCTCGCGGACTCGATCCGGGGGCTCTGGATCGTGGGTGGCTGCCGCCGGGCGAGGCCGAGATCGAGCTCGAGGCGAGCGTGGCCGAGGGGCGTCTGGATCTACGGCAGGCCTCCCTGCGCCTGGCGGGGCTCGCTCTCGAGGCGAGTGGACGGGCCTCGCTCGAGGAGATCGAGCGGCTCGAGCTCCGCTTCGACCTGGAGGCAGTCCAGCCCTGGCTCGAGCCCCTGCCCGTCGAGCTGCCGCTGGCCGGGGGCCTGCGGGGGGAGGGCTGGATCGAGGGATCTCCCCGCTCGCCCCGGGGCCGGCTCCGGGTCCACTCCGATCGGCTGGTCCTCGAGGACAGACCCCTCGGTCCCCTCGATCTCTCCATCGATCGCGTGGGCGACGATCCCGCCGAGGCCAGGCTGGTCTGGGGACCGGACGAAGATCCGCATCTGCACCTGATGGCCACGATCGATCTCGCTCGCGAGCGGGTGGACTTCGATGGGTCGGGCGACGCGGCAGCCTGGACCGCCTGGGACGGGAGGGTGCCCTCGATCCAGGCCGCCGTTCGAGCCGAGGGCTTCGTCGCGCGCTCGACGCAGGGGCTGCGCTTCGCGGGAAGTCTGCGGGCGACCGACACGGTCGTCGAAGGGCGATCGCTGGGTCGGTTCGAGATCGTCGCGGCGAGCGCCGGGGGAGAGCAGATCGAGATCTCGAAGCTCCAGCTGGAGGGGCCCCTGGGACGGCTGCGTCTGCAGGAGCCCGCGACGATCGCCCTCGGATCCGAGGGCGCCTGGGATCTCGCGCCGGTCCGTCTCTCGGCTGCCCTGCCCGTCGACCCGGTCGGCCAGTCCGACGCGCTGGAAGCGGGCGGGCCCGGGGCGTTCCAGCTCGCGGCGAGAGGTCGCCGAGACGAGATCGACGCCCTGACGCTGCGGGCAGAGGCGCTTCCGGTCGCACTCGTCGACGCCTTTCGGGCCGACCCGGATCTCCCCCTCGCGGGCCGCCTGGAGGGGCATCTCAGCTGGAGCCGGAGTCGCCAGCCGGGCTGGACGGCAGGCGACCTCGTCTGGATCGATCCCGAGATCGGCAGCGTCCAGCCCGATCGCATCGCGGCACGCTGGAGCGCGAACGGACAGGGGGTCGATCTCGCTCTCCGGACCTGGCTGGCCGACCGATCGCCGCTCGTCGTCGAGGGGCGCATCGAGACGCCTGGCGGGCCGGGTCGGCAGGCCGACCTCTCCGAGCTCCTCGATCTGGAGCGTTTCTCGCTTCGAGCGGCACTCGAGGACTGGGATCTCTCGACGCTGCAGACCCTCGCGCCCGGATGGATGCGTCGGCTCGCGGGTCGAGCCAGCGGCACGGCTCGCATCGAGCGCGACGAGTCCGGTCTGCGTCTCGACGGACGGATGCTCCTCTCCGAAGGCGGCTTCACCGTACCGATCCTGCGTCGACGCTTCGCGCCGATCGAGGGCCGGGTGATCCTCGACGATCGGACGCTCCGGATCGAATCGATGCGCGTGGGCGGAGAGGAGGGGAGCGCCGCGATGACCGGTGCGGTGCGCCTCGCCGCAGGGGGCTCTCCGGAGATCGAGGGCGAGATCCGTTTCGATCGCCTTCCCTTCGCACGCTCCTCGGTCGCGTGGGTGGATCTGCTGGGCGGGCTCCGACTCGAGGGAACCTGGGCCCGTCCCGTGGTCCGCGGCTCGCTCGCGGTCGAGGAGGCGAAGATCGGGGTGCCCGCGGCAGACGATCCGATCTTGAAGGAGATCCGGATCGCGAGTCGATCGGGCAACGGCGCGCTCGTCGAGACGCCGACCGAGAGGCAGGGTCCCTTCGCCGCGGCCGACGTCGACGTGAGCCTGTCCGTCCCCGGCAATACACGCGTCCTCGGACAGGGAGCGAATCTCTTCGTCGAGGGCGAGGCGCGAGTCCTGAAGACTCCGACGGGCCCGCTCCGGGTCCAGGGCGAGGCGCGGGTGGTGAACGGGATCTACACCTTCCAGGGACGCCGCTTCCGGGTCCGACGCGGCCGCGTCCTGCTCACGGGCGACGAGCGACTCGACCCCGTGCTCGACATCGAGGCGCGTCTGCCCGTTGCGGACATCGTGGCCATCGTCGAGGTGTCGGGGCGCCTCTCCTCGCCGATCGTGCGACTGGGCTCCGAGCCTCGGCGCTCCGAGCAGGACGTCCTCGCCTATCTCCTCTTCGGAAGGCCGGCGGACCAGGTCGGAGCGGCGGGAGGAACCCGATTCGAGGCCGCCGCGGCCCGACTGGTCGCCGGGGTGGCGGAGCGGGAGCTGCGCGAGGTGCTCGGCGACGCCATGCCGGTCGACACGATCGAGATCGGCGCCGACGAGGAGGGAAGGACGAGTGAGCTCGGATTCGGCAAATACCTGAGCCGCAACCTCTTCTTCCGATACGTGCACATCCTCGGCGACGAGCCGTCGGATCAGGTCAGCCTGGAATATCGACTGAACGACTCCTTCAGCGTCGGCAGCAGCGTGTCCACGACCGGTGACGCGGGACTGGACCTCATCTTCCGGCGCGACTTCTGAGCGTCGGCCGGATCCGGTCAGGGCCGTCGGCGCGTCCCGATCCAGCCCTTGTGACGAAAGAAGAGGATCATCGCGATCATCACGATCAGCATGACCCCGAGCAGGAGAGGATAGGCGGCTCGAAAGCGGAGCTCCGGCATGTGCTCGAAGTTCATGCCGTAGATGCCGGCGAGGAAGGTCAGCGGGATGAAGATGCTGCCGACGAGCGTGAGGACCTTCATGATCTCGTTCTGCCGGTGGCCGAGGTTGGCGAGGATCGCCGCCATCGTGTCCACTGCCATCTCCCGGGCGGCCTCGAGCCGTCCCTCGATCTGGAGCGCATGGTCGTGGGCGTCCCTGAAGAACGGGCTCGCGGACTCGGGCACGAAGTGCGTCTCGCCTGCGGTCGTTCGATCGCTGGAGCTCAGCCGGTGGAGGACCTCGACCTGGGGGCGGATCACTCGACGCAGGACCGTGATTTGACGCTGGACCTGATGGAGTCGTGCGACGTCGTCGGGATTGCTCTGGCCGAGCGCGCTCTCCTCGAGGTCGTCGAGCTCCTCGGCGATCTCCTCGACGACGGGATAGAAGTGATCGACGAGGGAGTCGACGAGCGCATAGGCGAGATAGCCGGGGCCCGAGGTTCGCAGGATGCGCCCCCCCTTGCGGATCCGATCGCGCAGACCCTCGAAGAACCCGAAATGACGTTCCTGAAAGGAGATCAGGTAGCTCTCGGCGACGAGCAGGCAGACCTGGGGAATCTCCGAGCCGGTCGCGAAGGAGGCCTCCGGCGCCCGGGCGATCACGAGCAGGTGCTCCTCGTAGAGATCCATCTTCGCGCGCTGAGGCGAGTTGACGGCATCCGCGAGCGCCAGCATGTGGATGCCGAAGATCTCCGCGAGTCGTCTCAGGATGGACTCGTCGCCCAGTCCCTGAACGTCGACCCAGGTCGTCTTTCGCGTCCGGGCGTAGGGTCGCAGCTCTTCGACATCGAAGACCTCGCGCTCCTCCAGCCCGTTCTCGTCGTACTCCATCAGTCGGATTCGAGGCGGCGGCGAGCCCTCCGGAATCCGCAGCGTTCCGGGCGCCGCACCGATCTGCGCGCTCGCTCCCTCTTCGGGGCTCACGGCTCGGCTCCTCCGCCCGCAGCGTCCCCGGACGGCATGGCCCGGTCGATGATTGCCCGGCAATCGACGCCCGGGGGCAGGTCGCCGTAGAGCCAGCCCCGCCCACTCTCTCCGAGGCGGGAGGCACAGAAGGCCTCCGCCACGGCCGGCGCGCCGAAGCGGACGAGCAGGGATCCCTCGAGCGCGAGCGCCATCTTCTCGACGACGCGACGGGCGCGATACTCGAGGTTCTCCGGGTCCCGGAGCTCGCGCTCGAGCCCGTCGACGAAGCGGTCGAGCCGCTCGTCGGAGCCCTTCGCCCGCCCGACCTCCGCCCGGAAGGCCTCGACGGTGAAGGGCTCACGACGCATGGCGCGAAGCACGTCGAGACATTGCACGTTGCCGCTGCCCTCCCAGATGGCGTTGATTGGCGACTCGCGGAAGAGGCGGGGCATGATGCACTCCTCCATGACTCCGCTGCCTCCGATGCACTCCATCGCCTCGTAGGTATGTCCGGGAGTGCGCTTGCAGATCCAGTACTTTCCCACCGCGGTCCCGATCCGGACCAGGGCATCCTCGCCCTCGTCGTTCCGTCGATCGAGCGCGCCGGCGATCCTCATCGAGAGCAGCAGGGCGGCCTCCTGCTCGACGGCGAGATCCGCGAGCACGTTCTGCATCAGGGGCTGCTCGCTGAGCCGCTTGCCGAAGGCGACCCGGTGCCCGCAGTGATGAGCGACCTGGGCCACGGCCTGGCGCATGCCCGCAGAGGACCCGACCATGCAATCGAAGCGGGTCATCGCGACCATGTCGATGATGGTTCGGACGCCGCGCCCCTCTTCGCCGATCATCCAGGCCCAGGCGCCGCGGAGCTCCGTCTCGCTCGAGGCGTTCGAGACGTTGCCCATCTTGTCCTTCAATCGCTGGATCTGGAGCGGGTTCTTCGTCCCGTCCGGTCGCCAACGAGGCAGCAGGAAGCAGGAGAGTCCTCCGGGCGCCTGCGCCAGGACGAGAAAGAGATCGGACATCGGGGCGGACACGAAATACTTGTGACCCACGAGCTCGTGGAGGGCTCCCGGGCCGCGCGCCGCCACCGGATGGGCGAGGGTCGAGTTCGCGCGGACGTCGGAGCCGCCCTGCTTCTCGGTCATCGCCATGCCCACGGTGAGGCCGGCCTTCTCCTCCGCGGGCACGTTGCGGGGGTCGTAATGACGCGCCTGGATCCGGGGCGCCCAGATCTCGAAGAGGTCGGGTTGGTGACGGAGAGCGGGGAGGGCGGCGGAGGTCATCGTGATCGGACAGCCGTGCCCGGCTTCGACCTGTGTCTGGAGATAGAACTTCGCTGCGCGAGCGACCTGGGCTCCGGGCCCCGGGTCGGTCCAATGAGAGGAGTGGAGACCCCCGTCGATCGCGACGCGCATCAGCTCGTGATAGGCCGGGTGGTATCGGATCTCGTCGATCCGCCTCCCGTGTCGATCGTGGGTATGGAGACGGGGGCGGCTCTCGTTGGCGGCGAAGCCGAGCTCGATCATCCGTGAGGATCCGGCGAGCGCACCGAAGGCGGCGAGATCGCGCTCGGCCCACCCCGCTCCCTCTCGCGCGATCGCCTCGCAGAGGGCGCGGTCGGAGGTGAAGAGATTCCGATCCACGAGCGGCGGAGGCACGTTCTCGACCGCGTGGGTCTCAGCCCAGAACCGATCGCCTTCCATCCTCGACGAGTCGTTGAGTTCCGTCTCGCTCATCGTCTTCCTCCTCGATGGGCGCGGAGACGCCGTAGCGGCCGCCGCCGGAGGATAGCGCGATGGGTCCGGGCGGAGCGCAGGCCGTGGGGCCCGCCCGCAGACCGCTCCGAAGCGACAATGGATCGTGTCGAGGCGAATCCTCCGATCTCTGCTACCTTCAGGCCGATTGGTACTTCCGATCGGTCTGCAGCCTTCGGCGGGATCGCCTCTGGTGACCGCCCGCCCTGTCTCCCATCGAAAAGTCTCCCATCGAAAACGGCTCGAGTCCGCTCGAGCCTCCTCGAGTTCGAGGGGCGCTCCAGAAGCGTCGTCTCGAACGTTCATCGCCGAGCGCTCTCCCGACCGGATTCACCGGAGTAGAGCGTCGGCCCGTCGCGATCTCGTCTTTCAGGAGACGCGACAAGGAATGCAAGTTGAGTAAGAAGCTTTATGTCGGAAACCTTCCCTTCTCCGCCACGGAGGAAGACCTGCGCAGCGTCTTCGAGCGCCACGGAACCGTGGACTCGGTGAACGTGATCACGGACCGGGAGACCGGTCGCGCCCGGGGCTTTGCCTTCGTGGAGATGAGCGACGAGAGCGCGGCGAATGACGCCATCCGCTCCCTCGACGACTCCGAGATGGGCGGTCGCAACATCCGCGTCAACGAGGCCCAGGATCGTCAGCGCGGCGGTGGCGGCGGCGGCGGCGGTGGTCGCGGCGGACGCGACCGCTACTAGGATTCCGTCGATCTCGCGAGAGTCGGTCGAGCTACCGGCTCTCGCGAGCTCTCGGGCCCGGCCAGGCCCGATGAGGCCCGATGAGGCGACCCGATCCTCGGACGGGAGCCGGAGCAGGTCGAAGACCGGCTCACGCTCCGGGACCTGCCATCGACGCCCGCTTCCCTTCCACCCGCGCTCGTTTCGAGCCCACCCGAGTCCCCGAAACATGGATCTCATTCGAATCTTCCTGAGCTTCGACGGCGAGCACGACGCGGACCTGCGAGACCTCCTTCACGCTCAGTCGCGTCGTCCCGGCTCGTCCTTCGAGCTCTGCGCCTGCTCTCATGGTGCGCCGGAGCAAGACGCCTGGGAGGCGCAGGTCCGGGCCCGGATCCGCGAGGCCGACGAGGTCGTCGTGATCTGTGGCGAGCATACCGACGAGAGCTCGCGCGTAGCCGAGGAGCTGCGGATCGCGCGGGAAGAAGAGAAGCCCTGCCTCTTTCTCTGGGGACGACGGGATCGCATGTGCACGAGACCCCGCGGCAGTGAGCGCGACGACGCGATGTACAGCTGGACGCGGGACGTACTCGAGAGCCAGATGGCCATGACGATCCGCAACGCGGAGCCTCTCGTCGTCCCGGAGAGCTGCAAGCGCGTCGGCTTCTGAGCCCAGGAGACGGTCACGTCCAGGGGCCGTGAAGCGAGCCCCTCGCGTGGCCCGAAGTGAGCCTCGCCTCGCCTTGCGAGGACCGCCGCGCCTGCGAGACTTCGGTCCATGACTTCGAGGCCGGCCTGGGTCCGACGCGCCCTCTCGCGAATGAATCCGCCCGTCTTCCTCGGATCGGCGGCCGCGGTCCTCGGCTTCGTGGCCTTCGGAGCCCTGGCCAGCGAGACGGCCTTCGCGCTCTTCGAATCCCTGCAGGCGGGAATCGTGCTCTTCGCGGGCTGGTTCTACGTGCTGACCGCGAGCGTGCTCCTGCTCTTCGCCCTCTATCTCGGCTTCGGACCCTATGGGCAGATCCGGCTCGGGGGCGAGGGCGCCCGACCGGAGTTCGGCTTCGGGACCTGGTTCGCGATGCTGCTCGCGGCCGGCATGGGGATCGGCGTCGTCTTCTTCGGCGCGGCGGAGCCCGTGCAGCATCTGATCTCCGCGCCAGCCGACCTTCCGGGTGGAGGCGCCGGGCCCTCCCAGGCCATGCGCCTCACGTTCCATCACTGGGGTCTGCACGCCTGGGGCATCTACGCGACCTTCGCCCTCTCGCTCGCCTACTTCCACTTCCGGCACGGACTGCCGCTGGCGCCTCGCTCCCTGCTCTATCCCCTCATCGGTCCGCGCATCCACGGCGGCATCGGACACGCCGTCGACATCCTGTGTACGGTGGGGACGCTCTTCGGTGTCGCGACCTCGCTCGGCCTGGGCTCTGCCCAGATCAATGGCGGGCTCCACGTCCTCTTCGGCTGGCCCCAGTCGATCACGGTCCAGATCGGCCTGATCGCCGGCATCACCGGGGTCGCGACGATCTCGGTCGTGACGGGATTACATCGCGGCATCCGTCTCCTGAGCCAGTCGAACATGCTGCTGGCCGCGGCGCTGCTCGTCTTCGTGATGATCACCGGGCCCACTCTCTACATCCTGGATCTCTTCGTGGCGAGCCTCGGAGCCTATGTCCAGGCGCTGCCCGTCTTCTCGCTCTGGACGGATCCGGGCGGAAGCGGCGAGTGGCAGGCCCAGTGGACCCTCTTCTACTGGAGCTGGTGGATCTCCTGGTCGCCTTTCGTCGGTGTCTTCGTGGCGCGGATCTCTCGCGGGCGGACCCTGCGCCAGTTCGTGGTCGTGGCCCTCTGTCTGCCCTCGCTGGCGAGCTTCCTCTGGTTCGCGGCCATCGGCGGCACCGCGATCCACGCCGCCGGCGCTGGAGCGGAGGGGCTGCTCGATCGGATCGGAGCCGCGGAGTCACTCTCCTTCTTCCTGGTGCTGGACACGCTGCCGGGGTCGGGCTTCACCCAGATCGCGGCCGTCGTGCTCGTCTTCGTCTTCTTCGTGACCTCCTCCGACTCGGGGTCGCTGGTCGACGACATGGTGACCTCGGGCGGTCATCCAGACCCGCCCCGCGCGCAACGGGTCTTCTGGGCGGTGTCGGAGGGCGCGGTCGCGGCGACGCTGGTCCTCGCCGGAGGGCTCGAGGCGCTGCGCACGGCCTCGTTGACGACCGGTCTTCCCCTCGCGGTCTTCCTCCTGGTGGCGAGCGTGGGGCTCGTTCGGGCCCTGCGCATCGACCTGGCCTCCGAGGGCGTCCCGTCGCGCGCGGAGCTGGCGGAGGCGCCCGCGCCCGCTCCGGGCTCGATCCCGCGCTCCGCCGACGCGGGAGACGACCGATAGGATCCCAGCCCGATCGGGAGCGAGCGGCCGGATGGATCGACGCGGTTCATCGAGGAGCGGTCTCCTCCGGCGATTCCGCAGTCGTGCCCTCGGCGCTCTCACCGTCCAGCCGGACGGGCTCGACGTGGACGACGCGCTCCTGGACCTCGCAGCCCTCTCCCAGGCCCTCGACCCGTCGGATCTGGTCGGGAGCGAGTCCGAGCTCACGCAGCGCCTGCTCCACCGAGCGCGCGCGCGCCGCCGAGATTCTGAGGTTCACGGAAGCGGGGCCCGACGGGTCGGAGCAGCCGATGATGTCGACGGCCACGTCGGCTCGTCCGGTGAGCTGTCTCGCGAGATCGGAGAGAGCGGGAAGGGCCTCTTCGGGGAGCCCGGTCCCACGAACGAACTCGACGGTGATCGGCTCCGGAATCGCTCGGACGCGCGCGATCGTCTCATCGAGTCCGGCGCGCTCGGCGAAGGTCCCCTCGGAGATCGCTTCGAGCAGGGCCTCGCGATCTTCGAACCCTGCGATCGCCTCGCGCCCCGACGGATCGGGCGTCTCGCGCCGGGCGGTGCCCTCGGTGGCAGAGCTTCTCGTCCGGTCCGCCGGACGGGGGGCTTCGCTGGTCGGGCAGCCCATCCCCGCCGCAGCCAGGATCAGTACGAGGCTGCCCAGGGGTCGAGGCGCCCTCGTCGGTCGACGGGCTCTCCGCACTCCGGCCGCCCGATCGATCTTCCGTCCTGTCTCCTTCACGACTTCCCTCGTCCGTCCATTGCGGCCCATTGCGGCCCTGGGTCGGCTGCGAGCGCTCGAACGCGGCCTGCAGGAGGAGTCAGAGCAATCGATGTGCCATCGGGCGATCAGGCGAGACGACGCACTTCGGTTCGATCCGCGTCTGCATCCGCATGTCGCCCTTCGATCGACACTTCGGATCGTCGTTCGTGCACGACCCCGCTTCTTCGTTCATGGGCTCCCCCTGCGACGAGTGCGGTCGTTTGTTCAAATTGCCACATGCCGGGGCCGGGTCGGGGACGGATTGAATCGGTCCGGCGCTGGAATCGAGCCCGTCCCAGCCGCTCCCGACTCCGGATGCGAGTCGCGGCCGACTACGCCAACCTGCCTTCATGCCGAGCCTGCTTCTTCTCTTCGTCGTGGTGCCGGCTCTCGAGCTCGTGCTGCTCATCGAGCTGGGGAGTCGCATCGGGACCCTGGCGACCTTCGCCTTGATCAGATCGGAAGAGCGTCGTGTAGGGAAAGAGTGTGTCAGTACGTGTAGA
>CAYXLY010000107.1:0-11635 GCA_964466005.1 uncultured Spirochaetaceae bacterium
ATCGTCCTGGTCTCGTCCCTGATCATCACGCGCGTGGCGACCATCGCTCTGGCCCTGACCGGCCTCTCGGAGCAGTCCGCCCGCTTCCAGGCTCGATCGGCACTCACGGGCGCGGGCTTCACGACGAGCGAGTCGGAGAGGGTCGTCAATCATCCGGTCCGACGACGCATCATCATGGGGCTCATGTTGCTCGGGAATACGGGTCTCGTGCTGGTGGCCTCCCTGACGATCCTCCTGCTCGGTGGTGGCGAGCAGGGGGGACTGAAGAGTCTCTGGCAGGAGATCAGCCTGCTGGTGAGCGGACTCGCGGTGCTCTACGTCGTCGCGAAGAGTCGACGGGTCGAGCGGGTCCTCGGGCGCTGGATCGAGCGTCTCCTCGTCCGCCGCACCGAGCTCGCCACGCGCGACTACGCGAGCTTGCTGCGGCTGGGCGGCGAGTACCGGATCGTCGAGCTCACCGTCCAGGACCGCGACTGGCTGGCCGATCGGAGCCTCGGAGAGCTCGAGCTCGCGCGCGAGGGGGTGCTGGCGCTCGGGATCACCCGGTCGGACGGACGCTATCTCGGCGCCCCCCGAAGCGATGTCCGGATTCATGTCGGAGACGTCTTGCTGCTCTATGGGCGGGAGTCGACGCTGGCCGAGCTCGATGAACGGCGTTCGGGCATCGGCGGCGAGCTGCGTCATTCGGAGGCCATCTCGCGACAGCGCCGGGTCGCGGACGAGGAGAATACGGCAGCCGACGGCTCCGATGGCTCCGGGGATGACGGCGATCTCGACGGCCGCGATCCGTCCGCCGAGGAGGGCTCCGGCGAGCGCCGGTCGGACGCGCCCAGGAAGAGCTCGGCCTCGGCGTGACCGCGATCGGTCGCCCCGACGACGATGCGACGATCATCCACGAGACGACCCGCCACGCGCCTCGTGCCACGCGAGGGCGATTCACTCGATCGGTCTTTGCGCGAGGACGCGCGAGGATCCGGTGCGCGCGGTCAGGCTGCCTCGCGGCCTCTCCGATCCTCGCCTCCGGACTCGGCGCTCGTGGCCTCGCCCCCGCTCTCTTCGAGCACCCTCCGGATCTCCAGGAAGCGCGAGAGCCCCTCCTTCGTCAGCATGCCGCGCAGCGTCCCGTCCTCACGTTGGACGATCAGGCGACCGTTCGGCGCCTTCGAGAGCTTCTTCAAGGCGATCGAGAGCGGCGTGTCCGGCGCGACGCGGGTCTCTTCCGAGACCGGCGTCATGCAGTCGCCGACCGTCCGGTCTCGCCGCTCGTCGACTCCGACGTCCCGGATGAGGTCGATCGAGATCACGCCGAGGACCCGGGAGTCCTCGACCACCGGGTAGGAACGGTAGCCCCGGCTGAGCAGGTAATCGTCGATGAGCTCCTGGATCGACAGTCCGGGCGGAACCGTCACCGGATCCTGAATCGCCACGTCCGAGACCTCGACGTCTTCGAGGCTCTGGAGGATCACCAGATTCTGGTAGCCGGCCTCGGCCGTGCCGCGCAGGAAGAGGCCGATCAGGATGAGCCAGATTCCGCCGACCAGCGCGCCGGCGAAGATCTCGAGTCCGCCCAGGATCATGAGCCCGATGGCGATCCCCTTGCCGGCGGTGGCGGCGATGCGGGTGCCGCGCTGGAGCGAGCCCGAGCGCTTCCAGGCCAAGGCGCGCAGGATCCGCCCTCCGTCGAGCGGCAGGCCCGGTAGAAGATTGAAGATCCCCAGCGCGAGGTTCATCCAGACGAGATAGAGGGCGATGCCCGATACGAGCTCCGACGCCCACGGCGTCAGCGCCATGTGGGCCAGCCACGCGACACCGGCCAGCGCGAAGCTCATCAACGGGCCGACGGCTGCGATGCGCAGCTCCGTCGACGGCTCCGAGGGCTCCTCGGTCATCTCCGAGACGCCGCCGAAGAGGAAGAGCGTGATGGTCGGGACCGGAATGCCCGCGGATCGGGCCATCCAGGCGTGGGAGAGCTCGTGGAGGACGATCGAGGTGAAGAGCAGGATCGTCGTGACGAAGCTGGCGGCCCAGTGCACGGCCGTCGAATGCTCCGGATGGAATCGCGGAAAGTATCCGGTCGCGAGACCGAAGAAGACCAGCAGGAAGATGAAGAACCAGGTGTAGTCGATGCGGAGCTGGATCCCGCCCACACGAAACAGGGAGAGTCCTCGCCTGCCCGTCCCGACGTTCTCGCCACTCGTATCCTCTTCGGCCATGCTTCGCTCCTCCTGTCTTCCCGGCTCGCTTCGAGGCTCGAGGTCGGCTTCGAGGCCCGAGCTCGATGGGGGCGCCATCGATGATCCGTCCGAGCACCGCTCCCTCTCTTCCCGCTCCACTCGAGCTCGCGCTCTCTCCAAGCCGCTCGCGGGTCCGAGCCGGAGCCCGACCTTCGGCTGTCAGGCTCGCAAGGCGCGCATTCGTCACGCGTCCCTACGCGTCTCTCGCAACCTGCGACCTGCAACCCGCACGTCGCATTTTTCATGGCAAGACGTCGCAAGACGCGTGCCACGAGAAGGGGCGGGGCCGACGAGCCCGGTCGAGGCGCTTCGGGAGAGAGCGGGTCGGGGGCATCGAAGGGGGACCGCGAAGCCGTGAAAGAGATACGGGATCACGCTCTTCGCGAATCCGACCCCTGCGAGTCGGTCAGGGAGGCGATCGCAATTGGTAGAAACTGCCGGAGCCCGTCCCGGTCGTCTCTCCTTGCGCTCTCCTCCTCCCCTCCTGCGACGCTCGTGTGCGAGATCCTCCCGGAGTCATCCGGCGGGACTCGTCGTCCCCGCAAAGACCCGCAGCGGACGCCGCGAGCCGAGGTCCGCGCGCGAGCCTCCGGGATTGGCATGCGTCCTGCTTCATCCGTTGGGTGAACGGGATGGGCCGCGTGGGTCCCCCGAATCGATGAAGGGAGTCGACGATGACCGGCCACAGCAGCCTCCGGGATCAATCACGCAGACAGGAGCGACTCGACGAGGAATGGTTCCATCTCTTCGCGCTCGACGAGATGGTCGGGGTGCTCCGAACCGAGGCCGCCTATCCGGTGAATGGCCACACGGGCGTCACGTTGCTCAAGACGGAGCATCTCCGCATCATTCTCGAGGCAGCTCGCGCGGGCACCCGACTCGAGAGGCATACCGTCCAGGGGCCGACCTTCGTTCACGTCCTCTCGGGCTCGCTTCGCATGGAGGCCGGAGACGAGACCCGGATCGCCCACGCGGGAGAGCTGGTCGTCATCCCGCACGATCGGCCGCGAGAGGTCATCGCCGAGGAGGAGTCGGCCTTTCTGCTGGGACTCTCTCTCGAGACGGGGAAGGCACTCGAGACGGGGAAGGGCTAGCGCCGGACGCCTCTCTCCCTGCTCCTCCCTGCTCCTGCGAATCCAGCCGCACGTCGACGCGAGGCGACGACTCAGATCTCCGCGGGAAGCAGCGGAACGGCCGCCTCGGCCCCGTCGATCTCGGAGCTGAAGCTCTCTTCGAGATAGAGTCGGACCTTCGAGTCGTCGTGTCCGAGGTAGCCCAGGCTGGCATCCTGTCCGCAGACGATCCTGAAATCGCCGCCACGCAGACTGACGACCACGCCGCCTCGCAATGAAGGGGCCCAGACGATGGGACGTTCCACGAGCCGCTGTACGTGGTGCAGCACGGGAAAGCCCGCATCGGTGGTGGTCCGGTCGAGCGCCGCGTACTCCTCGGGCCCGAGCGCCACCGCATAAGGTCCCTTCACGCCGGATCTTCGCAGCTGGGAGAGAGCCTCCGAGACCGCGTCCGGGTAGCGGAGCGGGTCGTCCGGGAGGGCCACGCCCTCGTTCTCGGAGTCCGTGAGCAGCCCGGGCATGTCCGCTGCGGCATAGCCCTCGAAGAGGGCCGTGTCCTCCGTGTGGGCCAGGGTCCGAGCGGCGTCGTGGAGCGGGTCGAGATCGGCGTTCGAGGCGCCGCGGTCGATGTTCTCGAGCTCGGCGCGGTCGAGCTCGAAGGACACGCGCAGCTCCATCAGCGGACGGACCCGTCGAAGCGCGACCGTGACGCCCGAGGGCGCCTCGGACTCGAGCGGCTCGACCCGGCCCAGATCGATGGCGGAGTGCTTCCAGCCGAGCGGACCTTCGAAGTCGAAGAGGCGGCGGGCGGCCAGGTGAACCTCCAGGATCTCACGCGCCTCTTCCTCCACACGTGCCCAGGCCTCGTCGCTCAGCGGCGCGAGTCTTCGATTCCATTCCATCAATGCACTCCACTTCCCGAGCTCTCCCCGAGCTCTCCTCGAGGGCCTCGCTTCGACGATCCGACGCGCTTCACTTCAGTCCACCGAGCCCGAGCCCCCGACCTCCGGAGGACGACCGGTCGCCGGACTCCCAGTCTCCGGCCTTCGGATTCGAGCTTCCGCTCTCACCCTCTTCTTCTTCGCTCTCTTCGATCGGCCCCTCGGTGAAGAGGAACTGGCGAAGGCATTGGTCGAATCCCGGATCCCGACGCCGGATCCACTCGAGAGTCATGCAGGCATGCTCCTTCTCTTCCTCGAGGTTGTGGACGAGCACCCGGGCGAGCGCCTCGTCCTGGGTGGCATCCACGCGTTGCGCGTACCAATCCACGGCTTCGAGCTCCTCGATCAGGGAGAGCAGGGCGCGATGCATCTCGCGCGTCGCTTGCGAGAGATCCTCGGGCGCTTCGTGCAGACTGTTCTCGGCCATGGGTCGTCGCGGTCCTCCGCTGCGTGGAGGGCCCCGCCTGGGCGCAGCCCCGCCACCGTCCTTCTCGCGTCGTTTCTACAACCTTCTGCCTTCGTCCCCGGACGTCGACTCAGCTGTCGACGCGGAAGGCGAACTTCACGTCCGCATGATATTCGACGACCCGGTCGTCCTGGACCTTCGCGGTCGTGCGCAGGACGTCGATGCCCTGGATGTTGCGGACGCTCTGGGAAGCCTCTCCGAGGGCGCTCTGCACGGCGTCCTCCCAGCTCTTGTCGGAGATGCCCACGAGCTCGAGAACCTTGATGACGGACATGATCTTTCCTCCTGGCCGATCTGCTGATCGACTCCGGGTGATGGCGTGCGAGGAAGTCCTCGCGCGGTGCGGAGCCGCTCACGTTCGCGGCCTCCGGGTCCGACCCGACGGTCTATGGCTCGCTGGCGATCGCTCACCGTCTTCCCACCGTCGTCGGCCGACCACGCCGGATAAAAGCAATTGGCATGCCAGCCTGACGCCCGTCGCCGCGTCGCCGCGTCGCTGCGTCGCCCCGTCGGCCGATCGTGCGAGACCGACCGTGCGAGCTGGAGCGTGCGCTGGAGTCGAGCTGCAGCGAAGGTCGAAGCCGGGTGGCATGGGGCTTGCTGTCCATAGGGGCTGGCCCGGAGGCCGGGAAGAGTCGGACCCCGAAGCGTCTCCCCGGCCCGCTTCCTGCGGCCGGCTGCCGCGCGAATGAGCGGGTGGGCCGGATCGGGGAGCAGGGCGGTCGAGACAGCGGCAGGGCTCGAGGTCGCTCGGGGTCGAGCAGATCGCCCTCATCGGGTGCCGGCCCGGGCAGCGGCGGGCAGCGGGTAGGTAGCGGGTAGTAAGGGTCGAAGACCCGAGCCCGACACGGAGACGAGGAGGAAGGACGGCTCGTGCCGATCGGAGATTCCCAGAAATCCGGAGAAGGTCTCGAGAGTGCGTCGAGGCGGGGTGCGGCGGTCGTCGGCGCGATCGCCCCGCGCCGCGTCGTGATCACCCGGGTCGAGCCGGAGATCGACGGCGGCCGTCATCCGATCAAGCGGGTCGCGGGAGAATGGGTCGAGGTCCACGCGAGAGCGATCACGCACGGGCACGATCTCCTGCGTGGGGTCCTGCTGCATCGTCGGGAAGAAGAGGAGGCCTGGACGGAAGAGCCTCTCGAGAGACTCCCCAACGATGCCTGGAGCGGTCGCTTCCGGGTCGGCGGACCGGGCCAGGAGCGTTATGCGCTCGAGGTCTGGGTCGACCCCTTCGAGACCTGGCAGGCCGGCTTCCGGAAGAAGGTGGACGCCGGCGTCGACGTGATCGTCGACATCCAGGAGGCCGCCGCGATGGTGTGGGACGCGGCGATTCGAGCCGAGGGAGACGAGGCTGAGTGGCTCCAGCACGCCGCGGAGGATCTGGCTCGGGCTCGGGGCCCCGAAGAGCGCATCGTCGAGCTGGCCCGCAGCGATCGGCTCGGAGCGGCGATGGCGCGACACGGCGATCGCAGCCAGGCGACTCGCTACGACCCCGGACTCGTCGTCCAGGTCGAGCGTCCCCGCGCGCGAATCGGCGCCTGGTACGAGTTCTTTCCGCGCTCGTGCGCGAGTGAGCCCGGGCGGCATGGCCACTTCCGGGATTGCGAGGCGCGCCTGGAGCATGCCGCGCGAATGGGCTTCGACGTGGTCTACCTGCCCCCGATCCATCCGATCGGCCGCAGCGGGCGGAAGGGGCCCAACAACACGCCGCATGCGGGTCTCAGCGATCCCGGCAGTCCCTGGGCGATCGGCGCGGAGGAGGGCGGACACCGATCGGTCCATCCCGAGCTCGGCACCCTCGAAGACTTCGACCATTTCGTCGAGCGGGCTCGCGAGCTCGGTCTGGAGGTCGCGCTCGACATCGCCTTCCAGTGCTCTCCCGATCATCCCTGGGTGCGAGAGCATCCGGACTGGTTCCGGCAGCGCCCGGACGGGTCGATCCATTACGCGGAGAACCCCCCGAAGCGCTACGAGGACATCTATCCCTTCGAGTTCGACTGCAAGGACTGGCAGGGCCTCTGGAATGCCCTACGGGACGTGATCCTGTTCTGGATCGATCATGACGTCACCATCTTCCGGGTCGACAATCCGCATACGAAGCCGTTCGCCTTCTGGGAGTGGCTCATCGCGGAGGTCCGCCGCGATCATCCGGAGACCATCTGGCTCTCCGAGGCCTTCACCCGTCCCACGGTCCTGCAGCATCTGGCCAAGATCGGCTTCTCCCAGTCCTATACCTACTTCACCTGGCGCAATCGTCGGGACGATCTCACCCAGTACGTTCGCGAGCTCTGGTCGCCGCCGATCTCCGAATACCTGCGACCCAACTTCTTCGCGAACACCCCGGACATCCTTCACGAGTACCTGCAGGTCGGCGGCAGGGCCGCGTTCATGGCGCGACTGGTGCTCGCCGCGACCCTGGCCGACAGCTACGGCATCTACGGACCGCCCTTCGAGCTCTGCATCGGCGATGCCGTGCCGGGCACCGAAGAGTATCTGGACTCCGAGAAATACCAGGTTCGCTGGTGGGACATGGATCATCCGGGACAGATCACGTCGATCGTGGCCCGGATCAATCGGATCCGTCGCGAGCAGCCCGCGCTGCGCGACGGAGGAGCCCCGCTCTTCTGCGAAGTCGACAACGAGGAGCTGATCGCCTTCGCGCGTCGCGCCCGGGAGGGCGACTCCTCGATTCTCGTCGTGGTCAATCTGGATCCCCACCACGCCCAGTCGGGATGGCTTCGGGTGCCGACGCTCGAGCTCGGTCTCGGCGAACGAGACTCCTTCCAGGTCGACGACCTCCTCGGAGGCGGACGGTATCTCTGGAGCGGCGGCCACAACTACGTCGCGCTCGATCCGGCGATCACGCCCGCGCACGTCTTCCTGATCCGGCATCGCGTGCATTCCGAGAACGACTTCGAGTATTTCCTCTAGCCGAGATCCCCAGAGGAGACCATGCCCAAGGCCTCGCGAGAGAACAATGAACCGCTCTGGTACAAGGATGCGATCCTGTACGAGCTTCGAGTCCGCTCCTTCCAGGACGGCGACGGCGACGGCATCGGAGACTTCCAGGGTCTGAAGGAGAGATTGGACTATCTGCAGGACCTCGGCGTGACGGCGCTCTGGCTCCTTCCCTTCTGTCCTTCTCCCCTGCTCGACGACGGCTACGACATCGCGGACTATCGCGACGTGCATCCGGAGCTGGGCACCCTCTCCGACTTCAAGGCCCTCCTGCGAGAGGCGCATCGGCGGAACCTGAGGGTGATCACGGAGCTCGTGATCAATCACACCTCCGATCAGCATCCCTGGTTCGAGCGCGCCCGACGCGCGCCGCCCGGAAGCCGCTGGCGTGACTTCTACGTCTGGAGCGACTCGGCCGAGGAGTACTCCGAGGCGCGGATCATCTTCCAGGACTTCGAACGGAGCAACTGGACCTGGGATCCCGTGGCGAAGGCCTACTACTGGCACCGCTTCTATTCCCACCAGCCGGACCTGAACTTCGATTCGCCCGACGTCCGGCGGGCGGTGATCCGATTCCTGGATTTCTGGCTGAACCTGGGCGTCGACGGACTGCGTCTCGACGCGATTCCCTACCTCTTCGAGCGGGAGGGGACGAACTGCGAGAACCTGCCCGAGACCCACGAGTTCCTGAAATCCCTCCGGGCCCACGTCGACAAGCGCTTTCAGGACCGGATGCTGCTGGCAGAAGCGAATCAGTGGCCGGAGGACGCCGTCGCCTACTTCGGGGACGGCGACGAATGTCACATGTCCTTCCATTTTCCGGTCATGCCGCGCCTCTTCATGTCGCTTCAGATGGAGGATCGTCATCCCATCATCGACATCCTGAGCCAGACGCCGCCGATTCCGGAGAGCTGTCAGTGGGCCATCTTCCTCCGCAATCACGACGAGCTGACGCTCGAGATGGTGACCGACGAGGAGCGCGACTACATGTACCGCTTCTACGCCCACGAGAAGCGCGCGCGAGTGAACCTCGGGATTCGGCGAAGGCTGGCTCCCCTGCTCGGCAACGATCGACGTCGCATCGAGCTCATGAACGCGCTCCTCTTCTCGCTCCCCGGGACGCCGGTGCTCTATTACGGCGACGAGATCGGGATGGGCGACAACTTCTATCTGGGCGACCGGGATGGAGTACGGACGCCCATGCAGTGGAGCCCGGATCGGAACGCGGGATTCTCGAAGGCGAACCCACAGCAGCTCTACCTGCCCGTCGTGGCCGACCCCGAGTATCACTACGAGGCCGTGAACGTCGAGAACCAGCAGCGTAATCCGCACTCGCTGCTTCATTGGACGAAGAGACTGATCGCTCTGGCCAAGTCACATGCCGCGTTCGGTCGGGGACGAATCGAGTTCCTCCATCCGGAGAACCGCAAGGTGCTGGCCTTCCTGCGGATTCATGAAGGCGAGCGGATCCTGGTGGTCGCGAACCTCTCGCGCTTCGTCGAGTACGTGGAGCTCGATCTCGTGGATTTCGCGGGAGAGGTGCCGGTGGAGCTCTTCAGCGGCCGTCCCTTCCCCCGGATCGGGGAGCTCCCCTACCTGCTGAGCTTGAGTCCCCATGGATTCTTCTGGTTCCAGATCCAGGAGGATCACGAAGAGGCAGCGGCGCCCGCCTGGACCAGCGAGGTCGTGGATCTCCCCTGGATCCGGGTCGACGGGGTCTGGAGCGCTGTCGTGACCGGGGAGACCCGGGAGGCGCTCGAGTCGGTCCTCCCCACGTTCCTGCGCAACGCCCGTTGGTTCGGAGGGAAGGGCCGGGCGATCGCCTCTGCGCGCATTCACGATGCCTTGCCCGTCCGGTCGAGAGGCGCCCTGCTCGGCCATCTGACCTTCGTGTACGTCGAGCAGGAAGGAGGCCGCGAGCTCTACACGATCCCGCTGGCCTTCGCCGAAGGGGCTCGGGCCGAGGCGCTTCGACATCAGCGCGGCATGGGGATCGCAGAGCTGGAGCACGTCGAGGGCGCGGAGCACGGCCGAGGTCTGCTCTTCGACGGCCTCGCCGACGAAGCCTTCACGGCGGCTCTCCTCGACGCGATCCGTCGCGGACGAACGGTCCAGGGACGACACGGTGCTCTCGTACCCAGCCGGACGCCCGCCCTGCGGAGCGTCTTCGACGGGGAGGGGACGCCGAGACCCCGGTTGCGTGCCGCCGAGCAGAGCAACACGTCGATCGTCTACGGCGACCGGGCCGTGCTGAAGATCTTCAGGCGTCCCGGCGAGGGCGTGAATCCGGATCTCGAGATCGGACGCCATCTCACCGAGCGCACGACCTTCTCGCACACGCCCGCGACCCTCGGTGCGCTGGAGTACGGAGAGCAGCGCGAGACGCGGCGGACGATCGGCATCCTGCAGGCCTGGGTCGAGAACGAGGGAGACGCGTGGAGCCTGACGCTGGACATGATGCAGGAGTATCTCGAGAAGGCGCTCGCATTGAACGAGCCTGCCTTCGCGGTCGATCGGATCGACCTGATCGGCCCGAACGAGCCCTCTGCAGAGACGCTGGCGACGATCGGAACCTACTCGGAGCTGGCGCGGCTTCTCGGCGAGCGGACGGCCGAGCTCCATCTCGCCATGGCATCGAGCGACCGGAATCCCGACTTCGAGCCGGAGCCATTCGGAACGCTCTATCAGCGCGCCCGCTATCAGTCGATGCGGAATACCGCGTCCCGGAGCCTCGGCCAGCTCCAGGGCAGCCTGTCCTCCCTGCCGCAGACGGTACAGGACGACGCGCGTCGCGTGCTCGACGCGCGGAGCCGGATCGACGGCGTGCTCCGGTCGATCGTCGGTCGTCGACTCGTGGGAAGGCGCACGCGGTGCCATGGCGACTACCATCTGGGCCAGATCCTGTACACCGGCCGTGATTTCGTGATCCTCGACTTCGAGGGCGAGCCGGCGCGTCCGATCGCGGAGCGTCGGCTCAAGCGATCTCCCCTGGTCGACGTCGCGGGGATGCTGCGATCCTTCGACTACGCCTCCTGGTACTGGCTGGTCAAGGCCGCGACGGAAGGGAATATTCGCGTCGAGGACGTGCCCGCCGCCGAGCCCTGGGCCCGCCTCTGGTCCCGGCTGGTCGGGCGGGTCTACCTGGAAGCCTATCTGCCCCCCGTCCAGGAGGCGGGGATCCTGTCGTCCGATCCCGAACAGATCAGCGGTCTCCTGGACGTTCTGTTGCTCGAGAAGAGCTTGTACGAGCTGGGCTACGAGCTCGGCCACCGCCCCGAATGGGTCGGTGTTCCGCTGCGCGGCATCGTCGAGCTCCTCGGAGAGGAGGCCTCTTGAAAGAATCCGATCTTCTGCAGTCCGACGAATGTCTGCTCAGCGCGGATGATCTCCACTGGTTCAACGAAGGGACCCATCTCGATCTCCACGAGAAGATGGGGGCGCATGCCGGAACGGTCGACGGCCGGCCCGGAGTCCATTTCTCCGTCTGGGCTCCGGATGCGGAGGGGGTCTCGATCGTGGGCGACTGGAACGACTGGGACGAGAAGGCCAGCCCCATGGAGCGTCTGGCGAGCTCGGGGATCTGGTTCGGCTTCGTTCCCGGCGTCCGGGTCGGTCAGCGCTACAAATATCGGGTCCAGAAGCGATTCGGAAGGGGCTGGGTGGACAAGGCGGATCCCTTCGGCTTTCACGCGGAGGAGGCGCCGGCGACGGCATCCGTCGTGTGGGACCTCGACTTCGAGTGGGGAGACGGCGAGTGGATGCGCGGTCGCGGCGAGCGGAACTCGGCGGACGCGCCCATCTCCATCTACGAGCTGCATCTGGGATCCTGGCGCCACGGTCCTGACGGGCAGGTCCTCGGCTATCGGGAGATCGCCGAGCCGCTCGTCGAGCACGTGAAGTCGCTCGGGTTCACCCACGTCGAGTTCCTGCCGATCATGGAGCATCCCTTCTACGGCTCCTGGG
>CAYXLY010000108.1:0-11608 GCA_964466005.1 uncultured Spirochaetaceae bacterium
CCTCTTTCGGCGTTGGAGGCGTCACCTTCGGCGTAGGAGGCGTCACCTTCGGCGTTGGAGGCGTCACCGCCCTCCGCCCGGTCTCGCTGGGCGGCGTCGGTCTCCGGGCTCTCGGGGCTGGACTCATCCCGGGTGGTGGACTCATCCTTGGAGTGGTCGTCTTCGGATTCTTCGGACACGGGTCTCCTGGCCGAGGCGTTGGCAGCGGGCGGACAGGTAGACGGCCCGCCTCCTCGGATCGGAGGCCAACCTAAGCCCCGCCCCGCTCGGGTCAAGCGGGGCAAGCGTCGTCGGAGGGCCCGCAAGAGACCTCCTGAAATTTCTCGAAAAAACACGTAATATATTTAAATGTATTAGATTTTCGGATTATTCCGGACGGCGTTTCGGCGCGGGTCAGTCGCTCGGCCAGTCGGGAAAGTCCCGGGACACCCGCAGGCTCCACTGCGGCGGTCGCTTCTCGACGTGAGAGAGGGGACCTTCGACGGCATCGCTTCGGGGCATCAGGTGCTTGTGAAGCTCGGTCTCGCGGTGCTCGACCTGATGGGCATCGAGCTCGACCGACTCCCAGAGCAGGCGCTTCGAGCAGGCCACCGAGACCGGAGCGGCATGAATCGCCGTGTCCCGCGCGATCTCGACCGCCGCCGGCAGCACCTCGGCCGCCGGCAGGATCCGGGAGGCGACGCCCAGTCGGTCGAGCTCGGGCCCCCGGAAGGTCCGTCCCGTCAGCATGATCTCTGCGGCCCGCGCGAGCCCGATCTGGCGCACGAGAGTCCAATGCGAGTAGGCGTCGCCGAGCACGCCCCGCCGCACCTGGACGATCCCGTACTTGCCTTCCTCGGCGAAGATCCGGAGATCGCATTGGAGGGCGAGGCTCATGCCCACGCCGATCGCGTGGCCGTTGACTGCGGCCACCACGAGCTTGCGGATCCGGAAGGCGGGGAAGTCGATGGCTGCGGCGCTGAAGCCCTCGAATCCGCCCGTCTCGGAGACATCGAAGGTCCGGGCGGCATCGGACATGTCCGCACCCGCGCAGAAGGCGCGCCCGGCACCCGTCACGACGACGGCGCGGACGGCGTCGTCCTCGTCACATCGTCGGTAGTAGCGTCCGAGCAGATCCACCATCTCTGCGCCGAAGGCGTTCATCTTGTCGGGGCGGTTCAGGGTCAGGACGGCCACGCCGTCGTCGTCGATCTCGAAGAGCACTGCGTCGTTGGGCATGGCGCAGACTATACTCGGATCGTCCGACGGCGATCGCTCGTGTTGCTGCATCGGTCGACTGCGGACCCCGCCGAGTGCTCGACTGCTCGGGCCGCCGTCGAAGATCCCGCCCGGAGCGAGAGATCCCGCGCAGTGTCGGCGATCGGCGATGCGGGACGATCGAAGGACGAGGAGTGATCGAAGTCGGAGGGCTCGGAGTCGGCGAGGGAGTCAGCGAGAGAGTCAGCGAGAGAGTCAGCGAGAAGGGTGAGTGGTGCCCGGGACTGGAGTCGAACCAGCACGTCCTTGCGAACACTGGATTCTGAGTCCAGCGCGTCTACCAATTCCGCCACCCGGGCAGCGGGCGCAAGGTACGGTGACTGGGGGAGCCAGTCAAACCCCGGACGCCCGAGCTGCAGACACGCCGAGACCCGCCCGGACTCGATCCGGAGAGCGGTCGGCGAGGGCGCGAGGGGGCCGTAGCGCCGCGCGTGCAGCGGGTACGCTGGAGACGCGCGGGAGAATCGCCTGAGGATCCGCGGCGGAAGTCCGGGACGCAGGGATGGACGCGCCGAAGAGCCGCGCGGATGGACGCGCGGAAAGACGCGTGGAAGAGAGGGGGATGTTTGGCCAGGGGGACCGGTCGCGAGAACGGGCGTCGGCGAGGGAAGCGGGCAGACGGCAAGGCCCGATCCGGGCGCCGACCCGGTCGCCAGGCGCGGCTGCGGTCGAAGACGGAGGGGCTCCGCGGCGCCTCGCCGGGCGGAAGGCGGGAGGGCGGCGGCCCGGGCGAGCCGGGACGGGAGCGTGAGGGCATCGTGCGCGAGATCGACCCCCCGAGCGCGGCCGGTCAGCAGGTCCGCGTCGAGGAGCGGTCGGGCGCACGCTGGCAGGTCGGATGTCCGGGAGAGGCGCGCGACGTCGGGGATCGCATCGCCTTCGTGCCCCTGCCTGCAGTGGCCGAGACCGCAGGCGCCCCGCCCGGAGGACTGCCCCGCGGCGAGATGATCCGTCTGCTCGCGGCACGGCGGACGGAGTGGGTCTGCACGCTCCACGAGAGTCGAGCCGGTCTGCAGCTGGTCCCCTTCGGCGGCATCGAGGCGCCGGATCTCTCGCTGGCGCGTCGCGATGCGCGGGACGCCCGGGACGGAGACCGGGTCGTGGTCGTCCCGCTCTCCGGAAAGGGCAGGTCGGGGAAGCGCCGGTCCGGGGCGGAACGGGGGGCGCGTTCCGGCCGCCATCGGGATCGGCCCGTCCGGGTCGTCGAGGTCCTCGGGCCGGTCGGGAGTCCCGATGCGGACCATCGCGCCCTGGTCTGGAAGCACCGCCTGCCCCGGGACTTTCCACGTCGAGCGCGGATCGAGGCGGCCTCGGTGGACGAGGAGATGCCCGAGGCGGAGCTCGCGCGCCGCGTCGACCTGCGCCACCTGCCTTTCATCACGATCGATCCCGCCTCGGCCCGCGATCACGACGACGCGGTCTTTGCCGAGGAGAGGGCCGAGGTGCGGCTCGAGCGGGTTTCCGGCGCCGGAGCCGTCCCGAGCGAGGTCGCGCCGGCTGCCGCCGCTGGACCCCGGTGGGCGCGTCGGCTCTGGGTGGCCATCGCCGATGTCTCCCACTTCGTCGGCCAGGGATCGGCCATCGACAGCGAGGCCCGGCGGAGGGGCAACAGCTTCTACTTTCCCGACCGGGCGATTCCCATGCTCCCCGAGCGTCTCTCCTCCGGAGTCTGCTCCCTTCGGCCCGCCGTCGACCGACTTGCCGTCGTCGCGGAGCTCCGGCTGCTTCCCGACGGCCAGGTCGGCGATGCGCTCTTCCACGAGGCCGTGATCCGCAGCCATGCGCGGCTCGCCTACGAGGAGGCCGCCGACTGGCTCTCCTCCACAGCCTCCTCGCCCTCGCGCGGGGACGACGAGCCGGTCTGGGGCGAGTCGCTTCGCTGCCTCGACCGGATCGCGACCGATCTGCTGCGGCGCCGGGCCGAGGCGGGTGCGGTCCTGCTCGAGCTGCCGGAGCTGGCGATCGAGGTCGACGATGCGGGACGCCCCGTCGATTGCGCCGTGCGCGAGCGCAATCGGGCTCATGTCCTCATCGAGGAGGCCATGCTGGCGGCGAACCGGGCCGTCGCGTCCGCGCTGGACCGCGCAGGCCGTCCCACCCTCCACCGCGTCCATCTGCCGCCGCCGCCCCAGAAGCTCAGCGCGCTCGCCCTGCTGCTGGAGCAGCTGGGGCTGGAGCCCGAGGGCGAGCTCGAGGATCCGCGGGTGCTGGCGGGTGTGCTCGAGCGCGTGAAGGGGACGCCGAGCGAGGAGCGGATCCACATGGCGGCGCTCCGCTCGATGAGTCAGGCGCGCTACGCGCTCGAGCCTCGAGGACATCATGCCCTGCAGTTCGAGCACTATCTCCACTTCACGTCTCCGATCCGCCGCTATGCGGACCTGGAGGTCCACAGGGCGCTGAAGCGTCTGCTGGCGGGTGTGTCCGAGTCGAAGCGGCTCGAGGCGAAGCATGCCGAGAGGAGCGCGCGTCTGGCGATCTGGCTGTCCGGCCGCGAGCGTCTCGCCGTCGACGCCGAGCGGGATGCCGCGGCGCTCGCCTGCTGTGCGCTGCTGAGCGGCCGGGAGGGCGAGTCGTTCGGGGCGCGCGTCACGGCAGCCTCGGAGTTCGGTCTCTTCGTGCGCCTCGATTCGCCCGCCGCGAGCGGGCTCGTCCCGATTCGCACGATGGAGGGGGAGTGGATCCACGACCCCGAGGCGGAGGTGCTGCGGGCGCCGCGATCGGGCGCTCGCATCGTCCTCGGGGACGCGATCGAGGTCCGGCTGATGGAGGTGGACTCGGACCGCGGTCGTCTCGCCTTCACGCTCGTGCAGGAACCGCAGCCAGAAGGCCTGCGGCCTTCACGCGGAGGCGCGTCCTGAGGGCCTTTCTGGCGTGCGCACCCGCGCCGGCGGGCGCCCTCGTTGGCAGGGGTCCCGGCCCTCCTGCATGCTTGTGCGGTCCATGCGCTTCTCCCGCCGTGTCCAGTATGCCCTCTGCGGCATCTTCGATCTCGCCTACAACGGGGGTGGAGAGCCCGTCCGGGTCCAGGCCGTCGGAGCCCGACAGCAGATCCCGCATCGGTTTCTGGAGCAGATCTTCCAGCGACTTCGCAAGGCGGACCTGATTCGCGGCAAGCGCGGGCCGGGCGGAGGCTACGTGCTGAGTCGTCCGCCCGAGCAGATCAGCCTGCGCGAGGTGGTGGAGGCCGTGGAGGGGCCCGTCGGCGCCGGGGCCGTGCAGGACGCCGAGAGCTGGCCGGGATCGGCCTTCCGTCCCGATTTTCTCTGGGGCGAGCTGGCAGAGCGGGTGGCGCAGCGGCTGGGCGAGGTCTCCGTCGCGGAGATCTGTCGCGAGGCGGCCCGGCACGCCGTGGCCCGGGATCTTCCGACCGGCTTCGACTTCCAGATCTGAGCGGCGTGCCCCGCCGCCGGCACAGCTCCTGCGGGTGTGTCGCGTCGACTCCGGGGCTCGATTAGACTCTCCGAGAGTCCACCCCCCATGGTCCTCGCGCTCCTCACGACCCGGTCGGGGGAGAATCGATTCGCAGCGAGTCGAGGACGGCACGGGCGCCCGGACGGGCACACGAGGGATGGAGAGCTTGTCGCTGCGCATCGAAATCGATCCGTCGGTCGCACCCGCCTCGATTTCGGGCGAGGTTCTGCACGAGATCTGTCGTCACGCCCTGGACGTGATGCCGGAGGAGTGTTGTGGGCTGGTGCTGGGCGACGCGGAGACCCGTTTCGGCCGCATCGTGCGCGTGACGAACATGATGACGAAGATGCACCTCGCCGATCCCGAAGCCTTTCCCCGCGACGCCCTCCACGCCTACTACATGTCGGAGGTGGAGTACCAGCGTGCGCTGGAGGAGGCCGAGCTCCGATCGGAGCGGGTCTCCGCCGTCTACCACTCGCACGTCGGTCAGGGCTGCTACCTCTCCGAGGACGATCTGTCCTTCGCGGTGCATCCGCTCTTTCCCTTTCCCGATGCCGCGCAGATCGTGGTCTCGCTGCTCGGCGAGCGGGTCGCGGAGGTGGGCCTCTTCGAGCCGGTCGCGCGGACGCAGGCGGCGCGAGGCTTCGCGGGACGCCGCCTGGAGGCAGCCGGGACGTGAGCGGCATCGACCTCGAGGGCGGCATGCCCCTGCGATCGCGTCGGAGTCCGGCGTCCTCCCGGAGAGGGCGCGGCCGACCGCTCGCCGCCGGGATTTTTCTTGCGCTCTCGCTCTCGCTCGGGCTCGGCCTCGGTGCCTGCGTCTCGACCCGTTTGCAGCCGGAGCAGCTGCCGAGCGAGCCGATCGCCTTCCTGCATTGGGCGGACAAGGCAGCGAGGAAGCGCGGGGAGATCTTCGAGAAGGCGGCGGAGTCGCCCGTGCCGACGACGACCGGCGAGCGCTCGCCCGAGGCCGAGCTGGCCGAGATGCGAGCGCATCTCCGTGGCGAGCACTCGACCGCTTTGCAGCAGCAGCTCGCTCGCCATCCGGGCCGCCTGATGCTCTACTGGCCGCGGCGAGACGAGATGGAGCCCGTCGCGGCGGCGCCTCCCGACGCCTTGCCTCTCGCCTGGTCGCGAGACCATCGACGGCTGCTCTTCGCCTCCGCTCATCGCGGTGGAGAGCAGCAGCTCTACGAGTACCACCTCGAGAGGCGCGATCTGAGTCCGGTCACCTTCGGTCCGGCGGAGCATCGGCGGGGCGACTATCTCGGGAACGGACTCGGGAACGGACTCGGGAACGGACTCGAGAACGGGCTCGGGGAGGGGCGCCTCGTGATCCACCGGATGGAGCGAAGGAGCCGGGGGGCGGCGACGCGACTGAGTCTGGTCCTCGCGGGTCTGGGGGGACGGGTCGAGCGGATCCTCGCGCAGGACGTGCTGCCTGGCGCGTTGCACGTCTCGCCCGAGCAGAACCGGATCGTCTACGAGAAGGTCGAGCCCCATCCACGGCGCAACGGGCCCACGACCTACGAATCCTACGTGGCGACGCGCCCTCTGGATCGGGGCGGCCCGGAGGAGGTGCTGCTTCGCGGCCGTGAGCCCACCCTGACACCGGATGGACGCTGGATCGTGTTTGCATCCGAGTCGTCGGCGGGCTATCGACTGCGGCGCATGCGAATCGACGGCACCTCCCGCGTTCCCATCGAGCCCGGGAGCTCCGAGGAGCGGATGCCGACGGTCTCCCCCGACGGGGAATTCATCGCCTTCATCCAGGTCTCGGGCGGCCGGCGCCAGCTGGCCGTTCGGCGATTCGATGGGGCCCGGGAGCGCGTGCTCCTGCGAGAGGGCTGGTCGGAGTTCCCGGTGTGGTAGGGAGCTCGACCCTCGGAGCGGCGTCCGCCGGTAGGCGGATGCCTGAGAGGTGCCGCGCGTCGAGGGGCCGATCCGCCGCGCCCGGATCCCTCGCGGATCGATGGCGAGAGCCACGATGCCTGTCGAGACGCGAGTCGAGACGACAGCCGGGAAGAGAGCGACGGCCGCCCCGGGAAGCCAGGGCGACAGCGATCCACAGAGCTACGCAGAGAGCCGATCGAGAGAGGAATCCGAATCCATGACCCAGTCCATCCAGAACGACCTCGTGCCGGCGCACGGCGGTCTCGCCGAGCTCGTCGATCAGATCGTCCCGCTCAAGCATCGCTCGAGCTTCATCGCGGAGGCCGAGGGGCTGCCCGCCATCCGGGTGAGCTCCGCCGACCTGGCCACCGTGCATCGCCTGGCCGACGGCGCGCTCTCTCCGCTCACGGGCCCGATGAAGAGGGAGGTCTTCGAGCGGGTCCTCACGGAGCGGGTCGTGCTCTCGAACGGCGAACGCTACGCCTGGACGATTCCGATCTCCTTGCCCGTGACGGACGCCGAGGCCGCCTCCCTGTCGGCGGGAGGCGCCTGCGCGGTGCGGACCGAGGACGGCGACGTCGTCGCGATCGTCGACGACCTCGAGGTCTTCGACTGGGACAAGCCGGCCTATCTCCGCAGCGTCTACGGGACGGAGCGGGTGGACCATCCGGGGGGGCGGATCGTCGACAACGACGACCGATCGAAGCTGGTCGGCGGCACGATCCGGGCCCTGCCGCCGCGCCCGAACCCGGAGTACGAGGAGTTCATGCTCTCCCCGCGAATGACGCGGGCCTTCATTCGCGACCGCAAGTGGGAGCGCGCGCTCGCCTTCCAGACCCGGAACCCGCTCCATCGCGCCCACGAGTACGCCCTGGTCTACGGGGTCGAGAAGCTGACGGCGGCGGGCCATTTCGCCGGGGCGGTCCTCAATCCGCTGATGGGCGAGCTCAAGGGAGACGACGTCCCCGCCTCGATGCGGATGGCCTGCTACCGACGGCTCCACAGCGAGCGGTTGCTCGGCCAGGGAGACAAGGACGAGTCGATCTGGGAGAAGGCGGGCTACGACATCTCGGACGTCTTCGAGCTGATCGGCCTCGACATCAAGATGTTCTACGGCGGGCCGGCCGAGGCCGTCATGCACGGGATCTATCGACAGAACTACGGCTTCTCGGACATCGTGATCGGGCGCAAGCATGCCGACGCGCCCTTCGAGGACGGCTCGGCGATCTGGGGCGACTTCGATGCCCAGGAGATCTTCGACGACCTGCCCGGTCGGCTCGAGATCCAGCCCTGCAAGGTGGGCTTTGCCGCCTTCTACGAGAGCATGGGCCGGGTCGATCTCACCGAGCGCCATCCCGACGAGAAGCCCTTCTCGATCAGCGGGACGCAGGTGCGCGAGATGCTCCAGAAGGGCGAGCATCCGGACCCGCGGATCATGCGGCCGGAGACGTCGGACATCCTGATCGAGGCGTACAAGCAGCGCTGAGTCGCGAACACGCGCTGCGGAGGAGACGCGCCGGCTCTTGCCGGCCCCGATCCCGTCGGTCCATGCCGGAAGGGCTCCGCCCGACCGGCTCCGACTGCGGGAGAGCGGGCTGGCCGACGGCTCAGACCATCCGGATGCGCGGCTGCCGGGCGTGCTCGACCAACGGGTCGCGCTCGCTCCCGTCGGCGGGATGGACGCCGTAGCCGAAGGCGAGGCCGACCCGCACGGGCTGGTTCAGCGACTCGTCCTTGGAGATCGCATCGGCGACCGAGCGGGCGAGCTCGAAGACCCGCTCCCCGGGAGTCCGCCCGGGCTCCGGCATGAGGACGGCGAGCTCGTCGCGGTCGATCCGCGCCAGCACGTCGAACTCCCGCAGATGGCCGTGAATCGCCTCGACCAGCGCCTGAACCACCCGGTGCAGGTGCTCGTTGCCCGCCTCGGCGGCGATCTCGTCGCGATTCTCGAGCCGACAGACGCAGAGGGCGAGGGCGTTCTCTCGTCCCGCCGCCCGCGCGATCTCCTCGTGGAGACGCTGGCCCAGGAAGGCTGCGTTCGGGAGTCCGGTCTCCTCGTCGAAGTTCCGATGTCGATGACTCTCCCGATGCGAGAGGGCATGGTCGAGGGCCCGCTCGACATAGGATACGAAGCGACCGAAGACCTGCAGATCTTCGTCGTCGAAGCGGCTCGCGAAGAAGCGGTCGAGCGTGACCTTGTCGTACAGCGAGATCGTTCCGACTACGGCGCCGTCGCGCTTGAGGGGGGCGGTGAGTACCGAACGCATCTCGTCGGCCAGCTCCGAGAAGCGCGGATCCAGGCTCGCGTCCTGGATGAGATGGGGGCTGCGCCGTCGGATGGCGTCGACCGTCACCGCCTTGTCGAGCCGGAAGAGAGCCTCGCGCGCGCTGCCCTCCGCGGCTCCGAAGTAGGAGCGGATCGAATAGCGTCGGGTCGATGGATCCTGGAGCCGCAGGATGGCGTGGTCGGCCTCGAGAATCATGGCCGCCGAAGACGTGGCGAGTCGGCCGACCTCGTTGGGCTCGTTGCAGGACAGCATGCGAATCGAGGTCTCGTTGATGGCGTTGATCCGCTCGGCCCGGGTGGCCATGCGCGCCTCGCGCGCCGAGCGAGCGAGGGTCTCCGCCGCGGCGGCCGCCATCTCCTGCCAGCTCTCCAGGCGGCCGGGGCGCTCGGAGCCCGCGGCGCCGGCCTGGATCGACAGCAGTCCGACGAGGCTGCTGCCGGCGATCAGGGGCAGGGCGGCGTAGGCCAGCGCTCCCGAGTCGTGCCGGAGGACGATGGGCCCCGGTTCCTCGAGCGCGCGACCATCCAGGCCCTCGCCGGGCTGGAGGCGGTACTCGCCCCCGAAGCCGCCGCCCGCGAGAGAGGTCGCCGCGAGCGCGAAGCGCTCGTCCTCTTCGCGCAGGTACAGATGAACGATTCCGCCTCCTGCTCGCTCGGCCATGAAGCGGCAGAAGCTCTCGAGTCGCTCGCTCTGGATGGCGGGGCCGGAGAGGACCCGTTGGACCTCGCGGACCGCGTCGTACCGGGCCGCCTGGGATCGAAGCGACTCGTGCTCCTGAGCCCGGGCGATGATCCGTGCGTCGAGCCGCGCGAGCTGCTCCATGAACTGCAGATCATCGTCGGAGAAGACGTCGGAGTGCGTCGAGTGGTGGACGTTGAGGACACCGAGCACCCGCCCGGCATGGATCAGCGGCACGCAGAGCGCCGACTCGACGTCCACGCGTTCGCGGACCAGGTCGTAGCTGCGTCGGTCCGCCCGGCCGCGGAGGTGGATCGGTCTTCCCTCGGCGGCCACGCGGCCGGAGATCCCCTGTCCCAGGGCCACGCGGATCTTGGGCCAGAGCTCGGGCTCGACGCCCTGGGCGACCCGGATGCGCAGGGTGCCGGACTGCGGATCGAGCAGCATCAGGCTGCCCCCCTCGGCTCCGGTCACGCCGACGGCGATCTCGAGCATCCGTTCGAAGAGATCGTCTGCGTCGATGGTCAGGTCCACCGACTCCACCACCTCGTGGAGCGCCTGCAGGAGCTCGGCCTTGCGATCGCGAGGCGCGACGCCGTAGCCCCAGAGAAGGCGAGCCGTGAGCGGCGTGACCACCTGGATCGCGCGAGAGAGATCGGCCGGGCGGTGCTCGGCGAGATCCCCCGTCGAGTCGACCACGGCGTCGAGCTCGCGCTCGTGCTCCGCGAAGAAGGCCGCCGGGTCCTCGACGAGGAGCTCGGACACGCGGTGGGAGAGGGCGCTCCCGAGAGCCCGGGCGCGGATGCGCGCCGCCTCGGGATCGGCATCGTGGATGCGGGTCACCTCGACGTCGGCGTTGCCGGCGAGCAGGCGCAGCAGCCGCAGCGACTCGTCCGTCGCGCCCCAGATGCCCAGCCGCCTCCGCATCAGTCGTCGCTCTCGTCGAGCAGGGACTCGAGTCGGAGCGAGAGGACGACGCTTCGCGTACTGCCCCGGGCGTCGCCGAGCACGAGCGGGATCCGCACGCTGCCCTCTCCATCGAGCTCCGACTGGCCCGCGGAGACGATCCGAAGCTCGCCCGAGAGCGCGGACTCGGGCTTCGGACCGCCTGCGGAGGCGCGATCCCACCTCGGCTGCGTGGCGGACTGTGGCTCGGAGCCGGTCCACGCGGGGGAGAGCTCGAGATCGAGGCCTTCGCTCCCGCTCGCCGCGTCCTCCACGGCCTCGCCCTCGGCCAGGATCGCGGCCTCGAGCATCTCGTGGGTCGAGATCGTCTGCGCCGAGGGGGCCGGGGAGGCGCTGGGAGAGGCGGCCGGAGCGGCCGTCGGAGAGAGGCCGGCAGCGGAGTCCGGAGGGCAGGCCCGAGTCGACGGATCCGCCGCGGCCGTCGTCTCGGACCGCGTCTCGCTCGGGGCCTGCGCCTGATTGCGACGGGAGCGCACGACGTGCTTGGAGATCGTGGTCAGGGCGGCCAGGATCCCGTGTCCGCTGGTCGCGATGGTCTCGAAGACGGCCGACTGCTCGAGGCCGATGCGTCGATGGAGATCCTCGATGGCGAAGGGATCCGCGATGTCCCGCTTGTTGTACTGGAGCACCATGGGAATCTCGTCCAGCGCGCGGCCGTAGTCGGCCAGCGAGCTCCTCAGCTCGTCGATCGCCTTCCAGTTCGCCTCGATGCGTTCCGGGGCGCAATCGAGAACGAGCACGACGCCATCGACCCGGTCGAGAAGCTGCTTGCGGGTGATCTCGAGACCCTCGCCACCGGGCACCGCGAGGATCTCGATGGCCGTGCCGACGCCGCCGACCTGGCCGAGCGTGATCGGCAGGGCCTCGGCGTACACGGTGGGGTCGAGCCGGCTGGGCTCGCGTCGGAGCTCGCCCCGGAGATCCGACCGGAGGCGGGAGTAGATCGTGTTCAGGGTGGTCGTCTTGCCCGCCCCTTCGATCCCCCAGAGCACGATGCGCGCGGTGACGTCGGACATCAGAGCTTTCCCTTCTTCGTGAGGATACGGCGGGCATGCGCGCTGATGTTGCTCGGGACGTCCTTGCTCTTCATCAGCATTCGCAGGTCGCGGTCCTGG
>CAYXLY010000109.1:0-11599 GCA_964466005.1 uncultured Spirochaetaceae bacterium
AGCCCGCCATCGAGTGACTCTTCGAGAGCGACACGAACTCGATCGCGATGTCCTTCGCGCCCGGCACCTCGAAGATGCTCGGCGGACGGTAGCCGTCGAAGGCGACCTCCGCGTAGGCGAAGTCGTGCAGCACCATCAGATCGTGGGCCCTCGCGAACTCGACGACCCGCTCGAAGAAGGCCACGTCGACGACCTGTGTCGTCGGATTCGCCGGAAAGGAGATGATCAACATCTTGGGCCGCGGCCAGGTGCGACTGACGGCGACCTCGAGATTCTCGATGAAGTCGGAGTCCTGCGTCAGCGGGACGGTGCGCAGATCGCCTCCGGCGATGATCACCGAGTATTGATGGATCGGGTAGGAGGGGTCGGGCACCAGGACGACCTCGCCGGGCCCGACCGTCATCAGCACGAAGTGCGAGAGCCCTTCCTTGGCCCCGATCACCGCCACGGCCTCGGTGGCGGGATCCAGCACGACGTCGTGCCGCCTGGCATACCACTCGCAGATTCCAGCACGAAGATTGGGGAGGCCCTGGGACGAGGAGTAGCGATGATTGCGCGGATCCCGCGCGGCCTCGCAGATCTTCTCGATCACGTGGTCTGGGGTGGCCAGATCGGGGTTGCCCATCCCGAGGTCGATGATGTCCTCACCCGCGCGTCGACCCGCGCGAGTCAGCTCGGTCACCTCGGACAGGATGTAGGGAGGCAGTCGATTCAGCTTGTGGAAGTCGTGTCGGAAGGGGTCGGTCATCTCGCTCGATCCTGTGGTCTCGTCCGTGAAGGCTCACGCGTCGGGGCCGCGAGCGCTGGAGCGTCTCCCCGTTCTGGATCCTTGGACCCGTGCGGGGCCGGCTTCGTTCGGTCGATCGCCCACCGTTTCCCGTCGAGCGGGCCCCGGTGAGCGAGCGAGCGCTGCCTGCGGCGTCGCGCCTCCGCCGTCGACGGCCAGAAACCATTCCGGGCTCCCCTTCGAATCCCCCGATCTTACTGGAGAATTCCGCCTCCAGGTAGCGCGGAGCCTATTCCCGGCTGGAATCCCGGGCAAATCCCACGTAGATCAGCAGCCCGGCGGCAAGCACCGCCACTGCCGTCGCCGACTCGCGCGGACTCCCGATCACGAGGGCGACCCCGATCGCGAGCTGGACCGCCAGATAGGCCGCGGGAACGAAGGGATGGCCCCAGGCGCGATAGGGCCGTTCGAGCTGCGGGCGGCGCCGGCGGAGCGCGAAGAGCGCGACGATGTCCGCGGAGGTCGCCAGCAGGATGGCGAATACCGTGAAGTCGAGGGCCTTCGGGAAGCTCTCGAGAAAGGCGATCAGGGCAATGGCGGTCAGGGCCTGGACCCAGATCGCGATGTCCGGCGTCCGATGCGTCGCGTGAACGCGGCCCGCTCCGCCGAAGAACTGGCCGTCGAGCGCCATCGCATAGGCGATGCGAGGACCGACGAGCACCATCGCGTTCAGGCTGCCCGCCACCGAGAGCAGCACGAAGCCTGCGACCAGACGCCCGCCGACGGGCCCGAAGAGCGCGCGCGCAGCGGCCTCTCCCACGTCGTTCGCTCCCGCCAGCTCGGCGGGCGGAAGCGCATAGAGATAGACGGCATTCACGACCAGATAGAGCCCCGCACAGAGGCCGAGCCCCAGGAAGAGCGAGCGGGGCAGGTTGCGCCCCGGATCGCGGATCTCGCTCGCGACGTAGACCGACGCGTTCCAGCCGAGGTAGCTGAACAGCACCGGCGAGAGAGCCTGGCCGAAGCGCAGCCCCAGCCCTCCGCCGCCCGTCGTGCCCGACTCCGCCGCGGACGGCCCCGAGAGCCAGGGGCCCAGCGTCCCCTCTCCGAGCAGCGGTCCCGCCAGCGCGAAGGCGGCCAGCGCCAGCAGCTTCGCCATCGAAGTCAGGTTGTTCGCGAGCGCGCCCCAGCGGACGCTCCTCGCGTTCACGGCCGAGCAGAGCCCGATCACGGCCGCCGAGAGCGGAAGGACGCCTCGCGCCCCCCAGCCGAGCGCGCTCGCGAGGGCCTCGCCCAGCACGACGGCCAGCGTGGCGATCGTGCCTGCATAGATCGCGAAGAACGAGAGCCAGCCCGTCAGGAAGCCGGCGGCCGGGTGCAGCCCCTCCCGCAGATAGACGTAGTCCCCCCCGGCGCGCGGGAACATCGCGCCGAGCTCGGCGTTCGCCAGCGCGCCGGCCAGCGAGAGCAACGCCCCGACCAGCCAGGCGAGAAGGAACCAGTGGGCGTCGGGCAGGAGCGTCGCGACGCGCCCCGGCGTCAGGAAGATGCCCGCCCCGATCACCGAGGCCACCACGAGCATCGAGGCGTCCCAGAGCGAGAGGATCCGCGGCAGCCGGTCCAGGGGATGGGCGGTCGCCGGGACTCGCGGGGCCGCCTCGACTTCGGGATGGGGCATCGAGCGACGTTCTAGCTCATCGCCGCTCGTCTCTCATCGCCGCCCGCCTCGGATCGAGACGGCGCCCCGAGGCGGCGTTGGAGCCTGCTCCTCATCGGCCGAAATCGGCTTCTCTCCTGCGCGGCGCCGCGCGCTGCCGCCGCCCCCGGAATGCCTCCCTCCCCGTCCACACACGAGCACCTCAGGAGGAGCGCGAGTCGCGACCGAGATCCGCGACGCGAAGCCCATAGAGGATTGCCGCCAGCACGCTCAGCCCGAGCAGCTCCTCGGCGCCCCGCGGCAGCTCCGGGAGCGAGGGCGGAGCCCCTCCCAGGGGTCCCTCCCGGTAGACCGGGGACGGGTCGACCCCCGTGGACTCCGTGCGCGCCTGGGCCAGCCCGACCTCCGCGATGAAGGCGCAGGCGCACAGGACGGCGAAGATCCCGATCCAACGATGCATCCGGAACATGCGGTCAGCCTCCGATTCCTGGACGACACGCGACCCACACTGCCTCGTTCGTGCCCGGACCGGCAGGCGGGTTACACCCGGCGACCTCGTCAGCTCGGGGGCGCCATCAGCTCGAGCACGCGGGCCCTCTGCCCCAGACCGAGGGCCTGGTCGCGAACCTTCGAGTGATGCGTGAAGAGGAGGACCTGCGTCCGCGTCCCGAGATCGGCCAGGACCTCGAGGGTGGCCTCGGAGCGGTCGTCGTCGAAGTGGACGAGGACGTCGTCGGCGATCAGGGGCATCGGCTCCGAGCGCTCGAGGGAGTCCTCCAGCGTGGCCAGACGCAGCGCCAGGAAGAGCTGATCCCGGGTCCCGGAGCTCATCGCGTCGATCCGGACGCTCCTTCCATCCGCGCTGGAGGCCATCAGCTGGGCCCCTCCCGCCTCGTCGTGATCGACCTCGAGGACCGGATAGACGCCCAGGGTGAGCCGCTCGAAGATCTCGCGGGCGCGCGCCAGAACGGGTGCCTGGTTCCGCTTGCGATAGCTCTCGATCTCGCGCTCGAGGATCTCGCGAGCCAGGCGGAGGACGACATAGCGGTCGACCTCCCGGCGGATCGCCGCCCTCTCCTGCTCGGCCGAGGCGGCCAGCTCGGCGACCTCGGCACTCCCATCCATCCTCCGGAGTGCCTCACGAGCCGAGACCAGATCGGTCCGGGCCTGATGCCCCGCTGCCGTCCACTCTTCGATCTCGCGCTCGAGCGCCGCGATCCGGCCCGGCAGTCGATCGGGGTCGACCTCGGCCGCCGAACTCTCGAGCTGCTCGATGGAGAGCCCATCGCCGTTCTCCGCGAGCTGCGTCTCGGCCAGCGCCTGCTCCCTGCGGGCCTCGCTCCTCTCCTGCCAGGCGCGCAGGACCGGGTCGAGATCGGCCTCGTGCGCGACGCCCGCCTCTGCACAGAGCGCCTCGATCTGCTGCGAGAGGCCCTCGAGCGCCTGCTCCGCGGTCTGCAGCCGATCCCGCTCCTCTGTGAGCGCAGCCTCCAGCTCGATCCGTCGGGCCTCCTGGGCCTCGGCCGCCCGCAGTCGATCCTGCAGCGTGCGGACGATCCCATCCGAGGAGCCCTCTGCCCGCAGATCCGGCGCGATCCGCTCGACCAGGCCATGAAGGTCCGCCTCGAACTCGAAGATGTCCTCCTCCATCTTCCGGATGCGCTCCGCGAGTCGATCCCGCTCGCGCGCCGCGTCCCGGATGTCGCGCATCGCCTCCAGTCGATCGAGCGCCTCTCCGGGATGCGGCGACTCGGACAGCCCCAGCCCCTCGACGGCCTCGCGCCAGTGTGCCCGCCAATCGTCGAGGCGAGCCCGGCTCCGGCGATGGGCGCGCTCGGCGTCGACGCTCTCCCGGGCGGCCTGCTCTCGCGCCTCGGCCAGCCGATCCCGCCTCAGGCTCGCGGACTCGAGCCGATCCGCGAGGACCCGCGCCGTGATCAGCCGCGGTGCCAGCAGGGGCTCGGGGACCTCCTTCCCCGGGCCTCCGACGCCTCGATCGGCCTCCTCTTCGAGCGAGCCGAGCGCGGCGAGGGCCTGCTGCAAGGCGTCCCGGGCGGCAGTCCGCAGCGCGACCTCGCGCTGCCACTCGCTCCGGACGCCTCGCCGCTGCTCCGCCAGGTCGAGCCACTTCTCGAATCGTCGACGCCAGGCGCTCATCACCGCGGGCGAGCCCGGATCCATGCCGACCGTCGACCACAGGGCCTGCCACTCGCGTTCGTGGCGAGCCCGGTCCGACTCGAGCCGCTCGCGCGACTCCTGGAGCCCGGCGGCATCGGCCGCCAGACGCGACTGGCGAGCGATCAACGCCGCCTGTCGAGCGACCCGGTCCGCATCCACGCGAAGTCGATCCGCCAGCTCGTCGGCCCGGGTCACGCTGTCCGGATAGGCCTCGGAGAGGAGGGACTGCGCGGCCGGAGCGTTCTCGGCGCGCGCCTGCGCCGGTGACCGTGCTCGCTGCCAGGCATTGCGCACCTGCCGCCACAGATCGTCGCGCTCCCTCCGCCGGTCGGCCAGATCCGACTCGCTCGGCACGGCCCGCTCGCTCCGGAGTCGGAGCAGATCCTCCTCGACGCTCCGTCGCTCCGCCGCCTGCTCCTGCTCGACCTCGACGAGACGCTCGGCCCGACGATCGAGAGCGGATCGGGACGCCACGAACTGCTCGAGGAGATCCGCCTCCGGTACCGACGCGTTCTCCAGGGCGTCGGGAGGGGGAATCGATCGCCCGAGACCCGCATGCCCCTGCTGATAGGCCGTCTCGATCGTCTGCCAGGCCCGCTGCCGTTCGCTGATGCGGGCGTCGATGTCGCCCACCGCCTCGGCCTGCTCGATGGCCCGTCGAAGTCGCGACGGGTCCTCGACCTCACCCTGCTCCGCCCACTGCTGGTCGAGGAGCTCCAGACGCTGGCGTGCAGCGTCCATCCGCTCGGCCTGGCTCGCCACCGCCTCCTCGAGGGCCGGGAATCGTTCGGCGAGCTCTCGGATCCGACGGCCGCGCGCCAGCGCCGCGTCGACGGACTCGGGCAGTCGAAGTGAGCCGCTCGAGTCGATCAGGGAGAGCCGATGATCGAGGTCGCTCTCGAGGCGCGCGCGCTCCGCCTGGCGACGCGGCAGCTCCTCGCGCTCCTTGTGCGTCGCCCCCCAACGAGACTGGAGCGCGATGAGCGCCTCCTTCTCGGCGAGCATCGCCGGGGCGAGCTCGAGGGCGGCCCGGCGCGCCTCGAGCGCGGAGCGTCGATCGCGCGCTGCCTCCCGCTCTTCGATCGCGCGCTGACGCCGCGCTCGCACCTCTCGCAGACGGGACTCGAAGTCCATCCCGAGATCCGGCAGCGCCGGCATCTCCTCGAGCCTCCTCCGCCACTGACGACGGCGCGCGAGCGCAGGCTGGGTCCGTCGGACCCGCTCCAGGCGGCTCAGCTCGATCCTCCGCTGCTCGAGCTCTGCGTCGAGGCGCTCGAGCCGCGCCTGCGCCTCCCGCTCCGCCCGCTCGGCCTCGAGCCAGGCCTGGGGACGAAGCGACTCCTGCTTGATGCGCGTCTGGACCTGCTTCAAGGCCGCCAGCCGCGCGTTGATGCGACGAGTCGTGCCCCGCGGCGCGAAGAGCGCCTCGGCCTCGGACTCGAGGTCGGAGAGCAGCGCCCGGAGATTGCCGGCCCCGAGGCCGGCCGCGTAGAGCGTTCGACCGAGCTCTCCGTCGTCCTCGAGCAGCGCCTGGGAGCCGTGGGAGAGGCGGTCGTGGTCGAGCCCGTAGAAGTTGCGGAAGACCGACTCCGGCACCTGCCGCACGAGCTCTGCGAGGCGCCCCTCGTCCCGCGGCGCGTCGCTCTCGTAGCACCGGATCGTGCTCTTCGTCCCCTTTCGGCGTACGAAGTCGAGACCCTCTCCGTCGGCGAAGAGCAGCCGAGCCCCGACCCGGAGATCCGCATAGCGATGCACGAAGTCGTCCGGACTCCGGGCCGGGATCCCGTAGAGCAGGTCGTGGATCGCGCGCAGCGCAGAGCTCTTGCCCGCCTCGTTCGTCCCATGGATCACGCAGAGGCCGCCCCCGCCATCCGAGTCCGTGAGCTCGAGACGCTGCTCCGTGAAGGGTCCGAAGGCCTTCAGGTAGAGCTCCAGGATCTTCACGCGCCCTCCCCGACCTCGAGCAGTCGGGTCAGCAACAGGTCTCGCACGGCCGGGAGCTTCGCCCGGATCCGTTCGACGTCCGTCGGGTCCTCTCCGTCCTCTCCCGTGCGGATCTCCGGCGGCAGCTTCTGCCGGAGGTCTCCGAAGAGGGCGGCGAGCTCGTCGAGCGCCGTCGACTCTCCGTCGAGCTCTGCGATCAGACGCACCAGGTCGCCCAGGGCGTCGTCGCGCGCGAAGGCGGCCTCCAGATCGGTCTCCCTTCGGGTCTCCAGACGCACCTGCTCGAGCCAGACGCCCGGGGCCGCGAAGGAGGCGGCCTGCTCCCGGTACTCGTGGATCCATCGGTCGGGATCTCTCGCGAGCTCCGATTGAGCCGCCGTGCGTCCGCGAAGCAGCAATCGAGCGGCGAGCAGACGGCCCTCTGCGGAGTCGACGGCCTCCTCGAGCGCCCGTCGGACCCGATCGAGGGTCTCGTCGCCGGACCGGGCGCCGCTGACGTCGACCTCGACGACCGCCCAGCGAACGACGTCCAGGGCGCGGTGCTCGACGCGAAGGACCTCTCCGTCCTCCACCGTGACCAGGGTGCAGCCCTTGGACCCGGTCTCCCGCACGTGCCGGCCCTGGAGGTTGCCGGGATAGACGACCCAGGGATCGCGACAGACCTCTTCACGCGCATGCACGTGCCCGAGGGCCCAGTACTGATAGGCCTTCGAACGCAGCGTATCGAGTCGGCTCGGCGCGTAGTCGTCGTGCAGCGGGCGCCCGTCGAGACTGGTATGGAGCAGACCGATGTCGAAGCGACCCGGCTGCCCGACGGGATAGTCCGCCGCCAGATCCCGGGTCACGCTGCGCGTCGCGAAGCTCTGCCCGTGGATCGCGACCCCGACCTCCGGAAGCTCGAACGTCTCCGGGGACTGCGCCGAGAGCTTCACGACGCCGGGGGGCAGGCGGAGGCTCTTCGTGAGCTGGCTGGCCGCATCGTGATTGCCGGCCACGATCACGGCGGGAATCCCTGCCTTCTCGAGCCTCCGCATCTGCGCGGCGAAGAAGATCCCGGTGTGGTAGTCGCGCCAGTCTCCGTCGTAGAGGTCGCCTGCGATCAGGACGAAGGCCACGCTCTCGTCGATCGCCAGGTCCACGAGATTCTCGAGCGCCCGCCGGGGCGCCTCGCGCACCTCGACCACCGGCGCGTCCTCGTAGCGTTCGAGGCCGCGGAGCGGGCTGTCGAGATGGATGTCCGCAGCGTGGAGAAACCGAAACACCGAGCCTCCGATCGTATCCCCGATCGTCCGTCCCTCATTGTACGCAACCCCCTCCCGACAGGGGGCGGGCCCGGCCCCTCCGACGGGGGCCGGGCAGTCCTGCGGCGCACACGCGCTCAGCCGGCCGCCTGCTGCCCGCCTTCACGCGCGCGGGGTCGCGAGATCCAGCCCCGCTGCTCGGCGCGTCCGAGGGCCGAGAGCAGGGCTGCGAACGAGGCCTCGACCAGGCTCGCCGCGACGCCGGCGCCGAAGAGACGACGATCCGGGGCGAAGACGAGCTCGAGATAGGCCGACGCCCTCGCGTCGGCCCCTGCACCGAGGGCATGCTCCTGATAGTCGCCGACCCGAAGCTCGATGCCGACGGCCTCTCGCATCGCCGCGATCAACGCGTCGATCGGTCCCTTCCCGCTTCCCCGAAGTGCGAAGACGGCCCCTCCCCACTCGAGCTGCGCCTCGATCTCGTCGCGCGTTCCGTCCTCCGAGGTCGCGAGGCGCCGATCGCCCACCAGGCGCGGCGCCCCCTCGAGCCTCAGGTACTCCCGCTCGTAGAGCGTCCGAACCTGATCGGCGGTGATCTCCAGCCCTCGCTCATCGGCCTGCTTCTGTACCTCCCGGGCGAGCTCGATCTGCATGCGGCGTGGCAGGCGATAGCCCGCCTGGGACTCCAGCACGTGCGCGACGCCGCCCTTACCCGACTGGCTGTTGATGCGAATCACCGCCTCGTAGCTGCCTCCCACGTCCGCCGGGTCGATCGGCAGGTAGGGGACCTCCCAAGCGTCCCCATCCGAGTCCCGGAGCGCCGCCAGCCCCTTGTGGATCGCGTCCTGATGCGAGCCGGAGAAGGCCGTGTAGACGAGCTCCCCGGCATAGGGATGACGCGGGGACACGGGCAGGCGATTGGCCTGCTCGACGCGACGCACCAGATCCGGCAGGTCGCGCAGATCCAGCTCCGGGTCGACTCCCTGGCTCATCAGGTTCAACGGCACCGTGACCAGATCGACGTTGCCCGTCCGCTCTCCGTTGCCGAAGAGGGTCCCCTCGACGCGGTCCGCGCCGGCCAGGAGCGCCATCTCCGCCGCCGCCACCGCGCAGCCGCGATCGTTGTGGGGATGCACGCTCAAGACGGCGCGCTCCCGCCCGGAGAGACACTCCGCGAAGAGCTCGATCTGATCCGCATAGACGTTGGGCGTCGAGACCTCGACCGTCGCGGGCAGGTTCAGGATCAACGGGCGGCTCGGGGTCGGCTCCAGCACCTCCATGACCGCCTCACAGATCTCGACCGAGAAGTCGACCTCGGTCGCCGAGAAGCTCTCCGGGGAGTACTCGAGCCCGATGGACTGTCCACGCAGACGCTCCGAGTGGGCTCGAATGCGCTCCGCGGCCCGGGTCGCGATCTCCAGGATGCCTCGACGCCCCTGGCCGAAGACCACGCGACGCTGCAGGGGGGAGGTCGAGTTGTAGAAGTGGACGATCGAGCGCGGCGCGCCCTGGATCGCTTCGAAGGTGCGGTCGATCAGGTCCTCGCGACAGGGCGTGAGCACCTGGATCGTGACGTCCTCGGGAATCCGATCCTCCTCGACGAGGCGCCGGACGAAGTCCCGATCCGTCTGGGAGGCGCTCGGAAAGCCCACCTCGATCTCTGCGAAGCCCGCCTCGACCAGCGTCTCGAAGAGTCGGATCTTCCGATCCCAGCCCATCGGCTCGACCAGCGCCTGGTTCCCGTCCCGCAGGTCGACGCTGCACCAGCGCGGCGCGGCCTCGATCCGTCGGGAAGGCCAGGTCCGGCGCGTCCGCTCGGGACCCGACGCGGGTCGATAGCGGCCGTGGGGCATCCGACCGGGACGATTGCCCGCCCGCCCCGCCCCGCGCTCCGCACTCCCGTTCGGGTGCGGGCTCCTGCTGCCCTTCGTCCGCGCGTTCGCGCTCTGGCTCGGATCGTCGCTCGTGTGCTCTTCCATCTCGGCTCCTCCTCGCCCGCACTCCTTCCCGCCGCTTCCGGGAGGCCTTCGGGCTCGGACGATCCGATGGAATCGGGGTCCTGAACGACGAAGCCCTCTCCGGCCGGTCGGGCGGGAGAGGGCTTCGTGGTCACTTCCAATCGATCCTCGACTCGATCAGCGCTCCCCGGCCTCTCCCGCCTCCATAAGGAGCAGGAGTCCGAGAGCGAGCGCGGGCCGCACGGACGCCGGGACGGGCTGGATCGAGTGGGAGACCTTCGTCATGACGAGCAGAGTTACTGGACGTCCATCGGCCTGTCAAGCTGGAGTGCGGAGCCCCTCGCACGGGCCGGAAGATCGAGGGGTCCCCCTGCGGTCATCCCACGCCCGAGAGATCGAGGCGCTTTCCCCAACGCTGCCTCACGGCGCGCCGCGTCGCCGGGGCGTCTTCGAGGTTCGGATCCGCGTCGATCACCGCTCGCGCCTCGCTGCGCGCCACCGCGACCAGGCGCTCGTCCCGGAGCAGATCCGCGATCCGCAGCTCCGGCAGGTGTCCGCTCTGACGCGTCCCCAGGAAGTCGCCGGGCCCCCGGATCTCGAGGTCTGCATCGGCGATCCGGAAGCCATCGGTCGTCTCGACCATCGCCCGCAGGCGCGCCTCGCTCTTCTCGCTGCGACCTCTCGCCACGAGCACGCAGCGCCCGCCCCGCTCACCGCGTCCCACGCGACCGCGGAGCTGATGCAGCTGGGCGAGGCCGAAGCGCTCCGCGTGCTCGATCACCATCAGGGTCGCGTTCGGGACGTCGACTCCGACCTCGATCACGGTCGTCGCGACGAGGATCGAGGACTCTCCCCGTTCGAAGCGCTCCATCGCCGCCTGGCGCTCTTCGGAGGCCATGCGTCCATGCACCCGATCCACGCGATGATCCGGAAAGGCCTTCTGGATCTGCTCGCTCGACTCGATGGCCGAGCGCAGGTCCATCTTCTCGCTCTCCTCGACGAGCGGATACACGACGTAGACCTGCTCGTCGCGCGCCAGCGTCTGGCGGATCAGCTCCATGACCCGAGCCCCCTCGCCCGAGCGCAGGAGGATCGTCTCGATCGGCTGTCGGCCCGGCGGCAGCTCGTCGATCACGGAGAGATCGAGCTCGCCGTAGGCCGTCATGGCGAGGCTGCGCGGAATCGGCGTGGCCGTCATCACGAGTCGATGCGGGAGTCGACCGTCCGGTCGCGCCGCCGACAGCGCCGCGCGCTGCACGACGCCGAAGCGGTGCTGCTCGTCGATGATCGAGAGGACGAGATTCCGGAAGGCGACCTCGCCCTGCACGAGCGCGTGGGTCCCCACGACGAGGTCGATCTCGCCGAGAGCGAGCAGACCCCGGACGGCCTTGATCTCGCTCCGGGGAAGCGAGGCCGTGAGCAACCCGATGCGAAGCCGCGCTCCGCCCTTCATGGCAGCGGCCATCGCAGAGAGACTCCGATCGTGCTGCTCGGCCAGCAGCTCGGTCGGGGCCATCAAGGCCGCCTGGCCGCCGCAGGCCGCCACCGCGACGGCGGCGAGCAGGGCCACCGCCGTCTTGCCGCTGCCCACGTCTCCCTGCACGAGTCGATTCATCGGATGGGGCCGAGCGAGATCCGCCAGGATCTCGCGCATGACACGCCGCTGCGCGCGCGTCAGCTCGAAGGGCAAGGCCTTCGCCGCCTCCCTCGATTCCGGCCGCGAGGCATCGATCGCGACGCCCGGCCGCTGCACGGAGCGGGCTCGCCGCATCGCGAGGCCGAGCTCGAGCAGATAGAGCTCCTCCAGCACCAGCCGCTCGTGGGCGGGCGAGGCGAAGGCCTCGTGGCGGTGCACGCCGATGTCCGCGCGCGGGCGGTGGGGTGCTCGAGGCGC
>CAYXLY010000110.1:0-11561 GCA_964466005.1 uncultured Spirochaetaceae bacterium
GGGCTCAACGTCCTGATGCCGGTGCTGCCTCTTCATGGACCGCGCTCCAGCACGCGCTTCAGCGGCGGGGGGCTGCTTCAGCCCGACCTCGTGAGCATGTTGCACGTCTTCTCCCAATCCGTCTGGGACATCCGTCGTCTCATCCAATGGCTGAGAAGCCGGACGCAGTCGCCGATCGGCCTCTACGGCATCTCCCTCGGCGGCTATGCCGCGGCCCTGGCCTCTGCCTTCGTCGATGATCTCGCCTGCGTCATCGCGGGCATCCCGGCCGTGGACTTCACGTCGCTCGCTCGGGACAACGAGCCCTGGGCCTACAAGGCCTATGGAGGCGATCTCCAGACCGACTGGTCCCTCGTGCAGAACGTGATGTTCCCGGTCTCCCCGCTCAGCTTCGAGCCTCGGGTGCCCAGGGAGCGGCGCTTCATCTATGCCGGTGTGGCCGACCGCGTCGCGCGGCCCGATCAGGCCAGGGCGCTCTGGCGACATTGGGGCAAGCCGGAGATCGCCTGGCTGCCCTCGGGCCACGTCATCGCATCCCTCAAGAGCGACATGAGGCCCTTCCTGCGCGGCATCGTTCGCGATCATCTTCAGGATCCGGGGCTCGGACCTCGCGACGCGGACGCCGTGAAGGCCGAGGACCCGACCGCTTCGGCGGGTTAGCGGGTCGGACGCAGGGCGGAAGAGAACGAGGCCGCGGCGACGAAGGAGCTGGGCGGACCAGGGTCCTCGGACCGCTCGTCGGGAGAATCGGGAAGTGTCGAGACTCTTCTATCAACGATTGAGCGAGGAGGGCGCCGCCCATCTCGCCAGCGAGACCTCCCGACAGCGCTCTCATACGGCGATGACGCTGATCTTCGAGGCAGGCCCGCTCGCCACCCCGGAAGGCGGAGTGGACTTCCGGAGGATTCGAGAGGTGATCGAGTCCCGGCTCGGAGATCTGCCCAAGCTCCGTTGCAAGCTTCGGCGGATTCCCCTCGACGGCCATCAGGTCTGGGTCGACGACGCCGAGTTCAACCTCGACTATCATCTACGGCAATCGAGCCTGCCCCGCCCGGGCAACCACGAGCAGCTTTGTCGGACTGCAGCTCGGATCGCGGCCAGTCGGCTGGATCGCTCGCGTCCTCTGTGGGATTGCTGGATCCTCGAGGGTCTGGAGGGCGGTCGATTCGCCCTGATCTTCAAGATACACAAGGCTCTGGCCACCGAAGAGGGAACGGATCTGCTGAAGGCGATCCTCTCGCTGAGCGCGGAGCCCGTCGAGGGCGGTCCCGCGCCTTTTCGGCCGCGGCCCGCGCCGGCACCGGCCGAGCTCTTCTTGCGGGAGGTCGTTCGAGGCCTGAGCCCGTCCCGGCGGATCGTCTCGCGAGGATTCCGTCTGCTGCGACATCCGAGCACGGCGACCCGGGAGATCCAGGATCGGGCGAAGGGCGTGCTGCGCGTCATGGGCTATGCGCTTCGACCGGCGGGCGAGTCACCCTTCGACGGTCGGCTCGGTCCCCATCGATCCTACGAGGTTCAGTCCGTCGAGCTCTCGGACGTTCAGGTGATTCGACGCAGCCTCGGCGGCTCGATCCACGACTGCGTCCTCGGAATCCTGGCCGGCGCTCTTCGGCGCTACCTGGAGAGGAGATTCTTCAGCGCCGTGGCGATGGATCTGCGCGCCGTCACGCCGGTGCTCGACAAGGAGCAGCGGGCGGCGCGCCCCTGGGTCGTCGAGCTTCCGATCTGGGAGTCCGATCCGCCGACCCGCCACCGTCTGGTGCGCGAGCAGACCCGGAAGGTCCGTCTCGAGGACGAGGTGGCGTCGGGCGAGTCGCTGTCGGCGGGCCTCGAGTGGAACGCGTCGAGGCTGTTCATGCTCGGAGCCCGGGCGCTCGAGCGGCTCGGCAGTGGGCAGCTGGCCGTCCTCCAGAGTCCCGGTCCCCAGAGCCCGCTTCATCTCGATGGAGCCCGGATGCTCGAGTGTTATGGCCACCTCCCGCTCCAGGATTCGTCGGGCCTCGTCATCACGGCGCTGAGCTACTCGGGAAGGCTCTTCTTCGCGTTCAACGCGGACCCCGAGATCGTGAGCGATCTGGACGCGCTCGGACAGGCTCTCGCCGATGAGGTGTCGGCGCTTCGGGAGTTCGCCGAAGGGCAGGGACCGGCGCTGCGAGCCGTCTCCGGCTAGATGGCCTCTAGGCCCGACCTGGCTCGGTCGCGCCGGTCCTCCGAGCTCCGTCTTCGACGCGATCGACGCTCGGGAGAGTGAGGGTCGCCCGCGTGCCGCCGCCGGCTCCGGGCTCGATCTCGAGAGTCCCCCGGTGCTCTGCGACGATCCCATGCACGACACTCAGCCCCAGACCCGCTCGGCCGCTCGAGCGCTTCGTCGTGAAGAATGGATCGAGGATACGAGGCTGCTCGTCACGCCCGATGCCCTGCCCGTCATCGAGGACGAGGATCCGGACCCGATCCCGCCCGGGCTCGTGAAGAAGCTCCACCCCGATCGCGCGAGCGCCCGACTCGATGGCGTTGCGGATGAGGTGAACGATCGCCTGCTCGATCTGGATCGGGTTGATCCGCGCCCACGCCTCTCGATCCAGGCGTTCGACCCTCAGCTCGACCCTGCGCTCCCGAGCGAAGGACATCGCCAGCCGGACCGAGCGCGACACGAGATCCTCGAGGCGGCAATCCCATTTGTCCGTGGGCTCGTCGCGTGCGAACTGCAGGATGCTGCGGATGATTCCGCCACAGCGCCGAGCCTGCTCGATGATGTCCTCGAGTGCGTTGGAGACCTGCGATCGGGCTCCGGTCTCGATCTCGTCGAGCTGCGCCAGCTGCGCTGCGGCCAGGATCGAGCCGATGGGATTGTTGATCTCATGGGCGATGCCAGCGGCGAGAGTACCGATCGAGGCCAGTCGCTCGGAGGCTCTTCGCTGTGTCTCGGACTCGACCAATGCCTCGGCGGTCCGACGTCGACGCTCGATCTCCTTCGTGAGATGATGGTTCGCAGTGAGGAGACGATCCGTACGCTCCTTGACGCGACACTGGAGCTCTGCGACGTGCCGATCGAGGGCTTGGACCGCGCGGGCGTGGGCGAGCGCCAGGGCGATCCACGGCAGGAGGTGACCGATCATCGTCGCGCCTTCGGCCCCGTCGGCCTGGGCATCGATCCAGACCTTCAGGGTTCCGAAGGGCCGGGAGCCGGTCTCGAGCAGGTGGGAGGCCTGCGGTCTCCCCTCACAGTGGCCACCTCGACGAAGCAGAGGGCCGGAGGGGCTTTGTCCCCTCGAGGGATCCGAGAAGCCCGGCTCGTCGCCCACTCGGAGAAGCGAGACCTCGGCGCCGCGGAAGTCGAGCTCCTCGAGGATCAGCTCGATCAGGAGATCCGCCACCCCGGTCAGGCTGCTCGCGCCGGCGAAGCGGGCTCCGATCCGCTCCGCGAGGACGAGACGGCTCTCCTCGGGCTCTGGCTGCGGGCTCTCGTGCGATCTCCCCGGATCTGCGGACGGCTCCAAGGGGCGCGGACCCGCGGTGGGATCGCTCCTCCGGAGAAGGGCCGCGCATCCGGACCGAAGCGAGCTCAGCAGACGTCGGAGGCGTCCCTCCCGCTTCGCCGGCTGCACCTCGAGGCGAGCTCGCACGGGCCCCGCCGTCTCCCCGAGCGGGTCGATTCTGCGAGCAGGGGTGCCGCTCATTGGACTCGACTCCCGTCTGGAGCGTTCTGGAGGCGTTCTGGAGGCGTTCTGGAGGCATCGGGCGTCGCGGAGCGGCTCGATCGGCTGGGGGCGGAGACGCGGATTGCGCGTGGTGCGGCGGAGAGGACTCGAACCTCCACGGGGTTGCCCCCACCAGCCCCTCAAGCTGGCGCGTCTACCATTTCCGCCACCGCCGCACACGGCAGCTGCCCGACCGAGGATCTCGGACGAGCAGCCGTGGGGCGCGCATCATAACCGAGCCGGGCGCCGGCGCCCAGAGGGCGGGCTCATTTCCGGTTCGGGACGCTCACCCGGGGCTCCCATCCGGGAATCGAGAGCAGGCCCGACTGCGGGCGTGGCTCAAGGCGCGGAATCCGAGGCGTCCGTGCCCGAGGCGTCCGTCGACGCATCGACGCCGCTCTCCGTCCCCTCCGCGCCGGCGGGCGCCTCCGCAGCCGGCTGCGGGATCTCGACCAGCCCACCGCTCTCGCTCCCTCCCGACGGAACCTCCTCCAGCCCTCCGGCGTCCTCGGCCTCGCCGGCCTCGCCGGGCGCTGGCACCGCGAAGGGCTCCGTCTCGTCGAAGAGCTGCACGTCCGAGGCCTTGTAGCCGTAATACGAGAGGGTCAGGGAGGTCGCCATGAAGATGATGGCGCTGGCGGTCGTCATGCGGGTCAGGAAGTTTCCGGCGCCGCGGCTGCCGAAGATGGTATTGGCGCCGCCGCCGCCCAGAGAGGCGCCGAGATCGGCGCCCTTGCCTCGCTGGAGGAGCACGACCCCGATCAGGATGAAACAGACGATGAAGTGGATCGTGTAGAGCAGGGTCTGCATCGGTGTTCTCCAGGGAGGCCCATCGGCCCCCGTCCTTTCTCACGTCTCAAGGGACGGGTCTCACGGGATGCCTCGCGGGACGGGACCGGGGGCTCACCTCTCACGGCGCCCGGAGCCGGGCCCTCGGCGCGCGCGAGGCGCACAAGCGTACCATCGATGACGCCGCCGGCCCATCGTCGATCTCGCAGCGATTCCGCGCCGAGCCGACGGCGTCGCTACGCCGAGATCCCGCCACGCAGAGATCGGATCGAAGACGCGTGTATCGCGACCCAGGGGTTGATGAGATGGGCTCTCTAGGCCCGATCGAGCGCCTCGACTCCCGGCAGCGTCAGCCCCTGCACGAACTCGAGGGAGGCTCCGCCCCCCGTGGAGAGGTGTCCGATCCGGTCGGCGACGCCGGTCTTCTGGATGGCGGCCAGGGAGTCGCCTCCTCCCACGATGCTGCGTGCGGGCGAGCTCGCCACCGCCCGGGCGACACCCTCGGTGCCCCGCGCAAAGGCGTCGATCTCGAAGACGCCCATCGGTCCGTTCCAGAGGATCGTCCGGGCGCGAGCGGTCGCGCGCGCATACCGCTCGGTGGTCTCCGGGCCGATGTCGACCGCCATCCGGTCGGACGGGATCGTCGAGACGACCTCGCCCCGGGCCCCCTCGGCGAGCTCCTCGGTCACGACGTGGTCGGTCGGGAGCAGCAGCTCGCATCCCCGCGCGCGGGCCCGCTCCAGCATGCGGCGGGCGTCGTCGAAGCGATCGGGCTCCGTGCGCGATCGGCCGACCTCCTCGCCGCGGGCGGCCAGAAACGTGTAGGCCATGGCGCCTCCGACGGCGATCGTGTCGGCCCGCTCGATGAGGGCCTCGAGCACGCCGATCTTGTCGGAGACCTTGGCGCCGCCGAGCAGGCAGACGAAGGGCCGCTCGGGGTGGAGCGCGAAGCGGAGCGCCTCGAGCTCCCGCTGCAGCAGCAGGCCAGCGGCCGCGATCTCGACACCCGCCACCATGCCGGTCGTCGAGGCATGGGCGCGATGCGCCGTGCCGAAGGCGTCGTTCACGTAGACGTCGGCCAGCCGGGCGAGCCCGCGCGCGAACTCGGGATCGTTCTCCGTCTCGGCCGCATGGAAGCGCAGGTTCTCGAGCAGCAGCACCTCCCCGTCGGAGAGCTCGGCGACCGCCGCCTCGACCTCGGGCCCCACGCAATCCGGCGCCAGTCGGACCGGCACGCCGAGCGCGTCCTCGAGCGCCGAAGCGACCGGGGCCAGCGAGAGCTCGGGGCGCACCTCGCCCTTGGGCCGACCGAGATGAGAGGCCAGCACGATGCGCGCGCCGGCCGCCCGCAGCCTCTCGAGCGTCGGCAGGGACGCCCGGATGCGACTGTCGTCGGTGATGCGATCGCCATCGAGGGGCACATTGAGGTCGGCGCGGACGAAGACCCGTCGGCCGGCGAGCGAGCCGCGGTCGAGCAGCTCCTGCAGCGAGAGGATGGCCAAGGGCGGGGCTCCCGTCGAAACAGGGTGGGGAGCGCGCAATGTACCCGCCTGGCGGTATGCTCTCAAGTGCTCGACTTGACGGTCGTTTTGCGCCGAGCGGGCGAGGCGATCGGCGACAGGACCCGCGACACCGGAGGGACTCGGAGAGAATGACCGCGCAGGAGGGAACGGGAGCCGGGCCGGGTCTCGGGCAGCTCGGGATCCGGCTCGGAGTGGGTGCGCTCCTGGTCCTGGCAGCGCTGCTCGCCCTCCAGCATCGGAGCCAGCAAGATCGCGAGGGGCGAGCCGCCTTCCCGCTGCTGTCGGGAAACATCCGGGTCTCGGCGCTGAGCGCGCCGGTGGAGATCCTGCGCGACGAGCGCGGGATCCCCCATGTCCTGGCCGCCGGCGAGCGGGAGGGCTGGGTCGGGCTCGGCTTCGCGCATGCCCAGGATCGCCTGGCCCAGATGCTCTGGCTGAGGCGGCGGACCGAAGGGCGCACGGCCGAGATCGAGGGCGGGGCGGCGCTTCCGGCAGACCGACTGGCGCGGCTGCTCGCCATCACGCGCGCGGCGGAGGAGGGCGTCGCGGCGCTTCCGCAGGCCTCGCGGGCGGTCCTGGAGGCGTATGCGGAGGGTGTGAACGCCCGCCTCGCCCGGATCCAGCGCGGTCTCTCCGATCCGCCTCGGCTCTTGCGCGAGCCGGTCGAGGACGTGGCTCGTTGGCGGCCCGCCGACTCTCTGGCGATCGGGAAGCTCCTCTCCTGGTGCATGGGCGGGACGCTGGAGACGACGCTCGTCCTCGACGACCTGATCCAGCGCCTGGACAGCGTGCCCGCCCGTCCCTTCTTTCCAGGCAACGCATCGGTCGACTTCGGGATCTCTCCGGGCTTCGACGTGAGCGGGGCCGGCTCGGCCGAGACCGGGCGCGCTCGAGGGGCGGACGAGCCCGGAGGCAGACGGCCCTCCCTCGAGTCGACGCGGCGCCTCTGTCAGGGCATCGGGATGCCCACGGGCGGAGCCTGGGTGGTCGAAGGCGGGGCCAGCGCGAGCGGGGCTCCGCTGGTCGTGGCCGACTGGCATCTGGAGCCTTCGGTGCCGGCGCTCTTCTACGAGGCGCGAGTGGCCGCGGGGAAGATTCAGGTCGCCGGTGCCACGATCCCCGGCTCCCCGCTCTTCTGGGCCGGACGCAATCGGGATCTCGCCTGGGCGGGGGTGCCCGCCAGTGCGCCGATCGCCGATCTCTTCATCGAGACGCTCCGTCCCGAACGCGGTCTGTACCAGAACGGCACCCTCTGGGTCCCGATCGAGGAGTCCCAGGAGGTCCTTCGCTGGAGGGACGCACGAGGTGGCCTGAACGAGTCGGAAATGACGATCCGGTCGACGCGACACGGTCCGCTGATCGACGCCCTCGCGGACCCCGACGGCCCCGATTCGGAGTCGCCGCGGTCGGTGCGTTATCGGACCCGCTCCGGGCTGGCTCTGGCGTGGACCGGGGCGCGGGCCGGCGACGGCATCAGCTCGATGCTGGGCTTGATCCGGGCCTCGGACGTCGCCGCGGTGGAGGCGGCGCTCTCGGAGCATCACGAGCCCGTGCTCGCCGTGGCCTTCGCCCACCGCGCGGGGGAGGGCGGGGTCCAGCTCGCGGGCTGGCTACCTCGGCGGCCGCTCCCGACGGGGCTGGTTCCGGTCCAGGGCCGCCTGCGGAGCTTCGACTGGCGTGAGCGGGTCCCGCTCGAGGACCTGCCCGGGGCGCGCCTCGGGGAAGGCGCCCATCCATGGCTGCTCGCCGTCGATCAGCCCTGGCCCTCGGCCGGCGGGCTCGATCAGATGGAGTGGCTCTGGCGGCCGGGAGATCGGGCAGCGCGACTGGAGGCCGAGCTGCGTCGGCAGCTCGAGACGGGTCCCGTCGACCTGCGCACGGCCGCCGATCTGCTGCGCGACGACCAGGCCCAGCGGGCTCCGGCGGTCGTGGCCGCGATCGTCACGCTCGCCCGACGGGCGGGTCCCCTGCCGTTGGAGGCCCGGGAGATCGCCGACCTGCTGACGCGTTGGGACGGACGGATGTCGACGGACTCCGCGGGCGCCGCAGCCTATCACGTGGTGCTGGATCACCTGCTCGAGGCGTTGCTCGAGGGTCCCTTCGGCGCGTCGCTGCTGGATCGCTACCTGAACGCGCCGTACGTCCGGCCCCGTGAGGCGATCCAACGCCTGCTGCTGCGCGCCGCCGCGCTCCGTCGAGCAGGCGGATGGACCGACGAGTCACGGGTCTCGCGCGCCTCCCGGGACGCGCTCCGGATCGCCTGGGTGAGCCTGACGCACCGTCTGGGCCCGACCGTCGAGCGCTGGGAGTGGGGGAGCCTCCATCGCCTCCGCTTCCGGACGCTGGGCCCGCCGCAGCCCCTTCCAGGCCCGCTCGGGCGGGCCTTTGCCATTGCCGGCAACGGCGAGACGCTCGATCTCGCACGACACCGTGCGGGGATCTCGTTCGACGTGGAGCACGCGAGCCTCTACCGGATCGCGATGGACCTGGCGGCTTCCGATCGGCTGCTGAGCGTGCTGGCGCCGGGTCAGTCCGAGCATCCCGGACACCGTCATTTCGATGACGGGCTGATGCGCTGGCGCAGCGCCCGTCTCTCGCTCTTTCCCACGAGTCGGCTGGTGATCGAGGAGGAGAGCCCGGAGCGACTGGTCCTGGAGCCGGCGCCATGAGCCCGAGGCCGAAGGTCCCGGCCGTCTGGCGGCCGTCCGTCGGCTTCGTGGAGGTGCCCGACTTCCATGTGGAGGTGGCGCGACGGGCGAGCCCGGAGCCCGGCGGTCGCCCGCTGATCGTCGGTGGCGATCCGACCAAGCGGGGGAAGGTCCGTGCGCTCAGCCCGGAGCTGCGGGCGCGGGGACTCCGAGAGGAGATGCCCATGCGCGAGGCCCTGGAGCGCGCCCCGGACGCGAGGCCGGTGCGGACCGACATGTCCCTCGCCCGGGAGCTGTCCGGTCGGCTTCGGGCGGCGGTCCGGCAGGAGGTCGACGCCGTCGAGATCGAGGGGCTGTCCGGCTTCTATATCGAGGCACCCCAAGGCTCCGAGGAGGCGCTGGAGCTGGTCCACCGATTGGTAGAGGCCGTCGAGCAGGCGACGGGCCTTCCTCTCCGCTGCGGTGTGGCACCGGCCCGCTTCGCGGCCCGGTGGGCTGCGGAGGACGCGGGGCGCCAGGGCGCACGCGTGATCGATCGGAACGACTTCGAGGCCTATCTGCTGCGGCAGCCCATCGAGCGGCTGCCGGGAGTGGGGCCGAAGACGGCGGCGCGTCTGGCCGAGCTCGGGGTGGTCGACCTGCCGGGTCTCCGCGGGCTCGGCCAGGACCGGCTGGAGATCCTGCTCGGCAATCATGGCCGCGGCCTCTGGCTGCTCGCCTGTGGCGAGGATCCCAAGCCGCTCCGCGCCCGGCGGCATCCGGCCACCCTCTCGCGGGAGGCCACCTTCGGTCGAGCGCGGGGAGCGCTCCATCCGGGACTGGGCCGCCTCGTCGGGCGCCTGGCGACCGCGCTCCGACGCGAGGGCCTGCGGGCGAGCCGGATCGCGCTTCGGGTCACCTCGGAGAAGGGCCGGACGGTCACGCGAAGCTGCGTCCTGGCGCATCCCACCGACGAGGTGCGCCCCCTGGAGGAGACGGCCGGCGTGCTGCTCGAACGCACGGGGATCCCGGAGAGTGCCGTGCGCAAGGCGGGCCTCACCCTGGCCGGCCTCGAGCCCGTGGGCTCCGAGGATCGGCAGCTCGATCTCTTCGCCCCGCAGTCCGGAGGCAGCGCATCCGCGCCGGCGCCGGGCGAGACGCGGGCTCAAGCCGGGGGAGAGCGAGGCCGAAGACCCTCCTAGCGGCCGGGACGAGCGCCGCAGGGGAGTGCTCGCCATGGGCGGGAGCGGATCGGACGAGCGACGCAAATACCATCGCATCGCGACGGATCAGGTGATCTCCTTCGCCGAGGTCGATCGGCCCGACCAGCTGGCCCTCTCGAAGAACCTGTCGACCGGCGGGATCCGATTCGAGGCCGTCGGGATCGAGATCAACCTCGGGGACGTCCTTCGCGTGACGTTCAACGTCGGCGATCGGACGGTCGTCGCGACCGGCAAGGTCGTCTGGGCGACCGACACCGATCCGATCACGCAGGAGGTCGGAATCGAGTTCCACGAGATCGACCCGGAGGCGGTCCGACTGCTGGAGGAGGCGCTCGAGCCTGCCCTGGAGCCGCTTCTCTTCGACTGAACGCCGCCGACTGCGAGCGTCCGCTCGATCCAGGACGGAGGCGCGGATCGGCGCCTCAGCTTGACACCCGAAGGGCGCCGATGCGAATGTCCGCCCATGTCGGACTTCCATCAGACGGGTGTCATCACATCGCTGCATCGACTCGGGAAGACCGACCTCGATCGACTCGAGAGCGAGCTGGTCCGCTATGCCGAGGAGAGGCCGGTGGCGCTCGTCCTGCCCTCGCTGTACTCGGAGATCCACGGTCCGGCCCTGAAGCGGATCGTCGAGGAGCTCTCCAGGGTTCCGTACCTCGGTCAGTGCGTGGTGAGCCTCTCCGGGCCGGCCGATCTCGACGCCTACCGCGAGATGCGCGCCCTCTTCGAGCCCGTTCGCTGCACCGACGGCAGCGGCGTGACGCTGATCTGGAATCAGGGGCCCCGCGTGCAGGCTCTCTTCGGCCGCCTGCGAAGAGAGGGGCTCGACCCGGGCGAGGAGGGCAAGGGGCGCGCCAACTGGATCGCCTACGGCTACGTGCTGGCGACCCACCGGGCGAGAGTGGTCGCGACACACGATTGCGACATCCTCGATTACAGCCGCGATCTGCTCGCGCGGCTCTGCTATCCCACGACCAACCCGAACATGAGCTACGAGTTCGCGAAGGGCTACTACAGTCGGGTCTCCGATCGTATGCATGGCCGCGTGACCCGTCTCTTCATGACGCCGCTGATGCGCTCGATGAAGACCGTGCTCGGGCCGGTCCCCCTGCTCGACTATCTCGAGTCGTTCCGCTATCCGCTGGCCGGCGAATGCTCGATGACGACGGATCTCGTCCGCGCGAACCGCATCCCGGCCGACTGGGGACTCGAGGTGGGCGTCCTGGCCGAGGTCTACCGGAACTGCTCGCTGAAGCGGATCTGTCAGGTCGAGCTCGTCGACAACTACGACCACAAGCATCGAGAGCTGTCCGAACACGACCCGAGTCGCGGCCTCCACCGCATGGTGCGCGACATCGCCGCGTCGCTGATCCGGAACCTCGCCAGCTACGGTGTCGAGTTCGATTCGGGCTTCCTCAACACCATGATCGCGGCCTACGTCCGCACCGCGCAGGACGCGATCGCTCGCTACAGCGACGACGCGAAGCTGAACGGGCTCGCCTTCGACCGGCACGAGGAGGAGGTCGCCGTCGAGACCTTCTCGAGCGCGCTGCGCGCGGCGGGGCTCGATTTCGTCCGGGACCCGATGGGCGCGCCCCAGATTCCGAACTGGAGCCGCGTCGTCTCCGCGATGCCGGACTTTCTGGAGGATCTGCGGGAGGCCGTCGAGGCCGACGTTCGGGAAGCCGGCTGAGGCGA
>CAYXLY010000111.1:0-11501 GCA_964466005.1 uncultured Spirochaetaceae bacterium
TCCCCGGACGTCAAGCGAGCTCCGCGCCCTCTCCTCGTCCGAACCGGTCGCCCGTGCCGCCGCCTCTCCGCCCCTGCCCCCGCCCGCCATGAAGAGCCCTTCCAGGCGGTCTTCGAGGCCGTCGCGTCGCCGAGAGCCCGGGACGTCGCGGCAGACGCCCGGAGGTCGCGGGAGACCCCGGCGATCCGCGGGGCGATCGGATGACCGGTCGTCACGTCAGCGCGCTTCGCACAGCGCGGCCTCATGAAGCGCCTCGAAGGACTCCTCGAGGGCGCGGATCCAGTCGGCGAGCTCGGGGATCGCCTGCCAGTCGGCGTTGAGACCCCAATGGAGTCGACCCGCATAGCTCAGCACCGCGACGCTGAGAGAATGTCCCGGCATCAGGGGCACGATGGGATAGGCCGCGAGCAGCCGGGAGCCGAGAAGATACAGGGGAACGGGCGGGCCGGGCACGTTCGTCACGACGAGGTTCGCAGAGCGAGCCGCGAGCGCGAGACGGACGAGCCCGCGGGCCAGCGGCTTCGGGATCCACTCCGAGACGCCCAGCACCGCCTCGAGCGCCCCGACCATCTGCGAGTCCTTGGCCTCGGCCAACGCCTCGCGCACCGCATCGAGCACCCTCAGCGGATCGGGCTCTCCGACCGGGATCGGCGCCACCATGAGCGAGATCTGGTTGGCGGCCGCCCGATCCCCGCCGCTCGAACGCGTGTCGACGGGACAGGCGACACGGAAGTCCCGCTCCTGCAACGACTCGCGCGAGAAGCCCCGGTCGACGAGCATGCGACCGAGGGCGAGGCAGACCGTCGCGACCACGACGTCGTTCACGGTCCCACCCTTCGCTCGCCGGATCGCCTCGACGCGCTCGAGATCGAGCTCGGACCACGCGCAGCGCCGATCCGCGCTGGCCGGATGATTCAGCGGGGAGTCGCTCGCGGGATGCGTCTCGAAGCGTTGCGCATGCCAGAGGCCGCGCGCGAGCTCCGTCGCTCGAAGAGCCAGCTCGCCCGGCCGACGCAGCTCCGCCCGCGCATCGCTCACGAGGCGGCGTGTGGCGGACCAGCGCTCGGAGGCCTCGAGCAGGGCGAGCCCGAGGCGTCCCGGCGTCGGGCTCGGCTGCCAGTGCCCGACGGGATCGCTCTCCTCGGTCGGCTCGACGTCGAGCACGGACTCGAGGAGCTGCATGCCCGCAATGCCGTCGACCATGCAGTGATGCGCCTTCATGAGCAGCGCCACCCGATCGCCTCGCACCCCGTCGATCACCCAGAGCTGCCACAGGGGGTGGCTCCGATCGAGGTCCTCGGCCGCCCGCTCGCCGCAGAAGGTCTCGAGCTGATGCATCCGGCCTTCCGACGCCAGGCTGTGGAAGTGCACGTGGCGATCGAGGTCGAAGCCGGCATCGTCGACCCAGATCGGCCTTCCCTCGAGCGGGGAGCGCTCGAGTCGCTGTCGGTAGCGAGGAGATCTCTCGAGCCGGCTCGCCACCCGGCGGCGGATCCGATCGAGGTCGAGAGACCCGTCTTCGCGTCGAAGGGGCGCGGCCTCGAAGAGCAGGCAGACCGCCACGAACATCCGCGTCCAATCGCTCTCGACGTCGAGAAAGAGCGCATCACCGCCCGGCAGGCGGTCGAAGGAGGACGGATCGAGGTCGTCGAGCCCGGTGATCGATCGCATCGTCTCCGGCAGCCGCCCGATCATGAAGAGGAGACCCGGGTCCGACCCTCGGTCTCGACGCTCGACGCCGCCATCGACTCCGCCTCCCGCCCCCGTACGACACGGCGCCCCTGTGCCGGCCCCGATCGCTCGGTGACGATCGTACACTGGCCCTCGAGGCCGTCGCGCTCGTAGTAGACCACGACCCAGTCGTCGGTCCGGCCGAGCTCGTGGGCGAGCGCGGTGTTGGAGAAGAGGGCCGTGAGCGACCAGCCCGCCCGCTCGACATGCAGGATGGGGAGCCAGGCGCGGCGCTCGGGATTGAATCGGCGCGGTGTGATCTTCCTCAGCTCGCCCCGTCTTGCCTGCTCGCGATACTCGCGGTCGAGAGCGAGGAGGAGCTCGACCGGGGGCCGCTCCTCCGCGGGCGGCTCGTCCCGGGTGCCATCGAGACCGATCTGCTGCCATCGCCGCCGTCGGCGCTGCGATGCGAAGCGGAGGAGATGGCCCAGCGCCTCCCGGATCCCCCGGACCCGTCTCGGTCCGAAGCCCGGGACCGTCTGGAGTCGTCCGTCGACGGCGGCGGCCTCGAGGTCCTCGAGCGTCTCGATCCCGAGCACGGACTCGATCCGGTGGGCGAGCTCGTCGCCGATCCCGGGAACCGTGGCGAAGAGATCGGCCGGGGAGACCTGCCCCTCGAGCCGATCCAGGAAGACGACCCGTCCGCTGCGCACGAACTCGGCGATCGTGCGCGCGAGGCTCCTTCCGATTCCGGGCAGCTGCTCCAGCCCTTCCGGCCCGCTCTCCTCCGCGACCGCGGCCACCGGGTCGGGACGGGCGCGGACGAGGCGCGCCGCGTTTCGATAGGCGCGCAGGCGATGGGGCCCCGCGTCCTGGACCTCGAGAAGGTCGGCGATGCGCTCGAGCATCTCCGCGATCTCGGCGTTCGAGGGCGCCCGGGCGGACCGTCTCCCGCGACCGGTGGAGCTGCTGTGCGTCGACGACATGGACTCGACCTCGTCACGCCGGAAGGCCTCCGGCGGAGCGCGGGAAGGCTCCCGATGGGCCTGACGGGCCTGCACGGGCGGCTCGTCCCGGTCCCCGCCCCCCGAGTCAGGGAGTCTGCCACATCCACGATGGCGTCCGCTGCGCCCCTGGCGGAGATCGGGGCCCGGACGCGAGTCGGCCCCTCCGACTCCAGCCGTCCGCCGTCGTCGCTCGAGCGCAGCACGACGAGCGCGTTCAGGGCCGGGAAGGCATCGTGTCGGCTAGACTCGGGGCGCCCCCGGTCGTCTCGACGCGGTCGGTCGTCTCGGCATGCCGCGCCTGCCGCACCTGCGCGGCGACGGGGTCCCGGGCCGCAGCTCGGACCGGGCGAGGGCGAGGGCGAGGCCGCGGACGGCATTGTGCAGGAGGGGCGTCGAATGGGGGCGGGCATGAAGGTCGGTTGCCCTCGCGAGATCAAGGTCCAGGAGAATCGGGTCGCCTTGACGCCCGCGGGCGTCGGACAGCTCGTGCGCCGCGGCCTGACCGTCCTCATCGAGCACGGCGCGGGCCTGGCAGCCGACTATCTCGATCGCGAGTACGCCGAGGCGGGAGCGGAGCTCGTACCGTCGGCCGAGGATCTCTTCGCCAGAGCCGATCTCATCGTCAAGGTGAAGGAGCCCCAGCCGAGCGAGCTCGAGCAGCTGCGCCCCGATCATGTCCTCTTCACCTACCTCCATCTCGCGGCCGACGCGAAGCTCACCGAGCGACTCGTCGCGACCGGCGCCACGTCGATCGCCTACGAGACCGTGCGTCTCGGCCAACGCCTTCCTCTGCTCGAGCCGATGAGCGAGGTCGCCGGCCGGATGAGCGTGCTCGTCGGCGCCTACTTCCTCGCCGGACACTCGGGCGGCCGAGGGACCCTGCTCGGCGGCGTGCCGGGCGTGCTGCCCGGTCGCGTCACGATCCTCGGCGGCGGAACCTGCGGGCTCAACGCGGCCCGGGTCGCGACCGGGATCGGCGCCGAGACGACGATCCTCGAGCTCGACAGCGAGCGCATGAGCTGGCTCGACACCGCCATGCCCGCTGCCCGCACCCTCTACTCGAGCGAGGCCGCGCTGCTCGACGTGCTGCCGGCGACGGACCTGCTGATCGGAGCCGTCCTGCTGCCGGGCGCGCGGGCGCCCAAGCTCGTGACGCGCGAGATGCTCCGCCGGATGCGGGACGGAACCGTGCTCGTCGACATCTCCGTCGACCAGGGGGGCTGCATCGAGACGACCCGCCCCACGACCCACGAGAATCCCGTCTACGTCGAGGAAGGCGTGATCCACTACTGCGTGGCGAACATGCCCGGCGCCTATGCCCGGACCGCCACCCAGGCGCTCACGAGCGTGACCCTCCCCTACGTTCAGGCGCTCGCGCTCGGCGGCGTGCGCGGTGCCTGCGAGCGCCACCCCGAGCTCGCCGGCGGCATTCATGCCCAGTCCGGCCGGCTCACCTCGCAGGAGGTGGGCGAGGCCCACGGCATGGACTGGTCGCCGCCCGACGTCGGAGCCTCGGCGTGAACGACGCCGGCCGGGCGAGCGCTCACTTGAGGAGCTCCTCGGCGATGATCATCTTCCGGACCTCGGTCGTGCCGGCTCCGATCTCGAGCAGCTTGATCCCCCGATAGAGCCGGTTGATCTCGGTCTCCCAGATATAGGCGACGCCACCGTGGATCTGGGCCGCGTGGTCGAGGACGCGGTTCAGGGAGTCGGCGCAATACATCACCGAGGCCGCGGAGATCTTGTGGACCTCGCCGCGCCCGCCCTCGCCCGGAGGCAGGTCGTTCAGCGTCGCCAGCGCGTGATAGTTGTAGACCCGCATGGTCTCGACGAGCACGGCCATCTCCGCGAGCCGGGACTGGATCATCTGGAAGCTCGCGATCGGCTGACCGAACTGCTTCCGGCTCTTCGCGTGATCGATCGAGAGCTCGAGGGCCCGCTCCGCCATCCCGACGCAGATCGGCGCGATCGCGGCCCGCTCGAGATCGAGACCGCTCATCAGGCATTTCACGCCCCCGTTCTCGCGACCCACGACGTTGGCCGCCGGGATCCGACAATCATCGAAGGCGAGCTCCGCGGTCTGGGAGCCGCGAAACCCCATCTTGATCATCTTCTGGGCCACCGTACAGCCGGGCGTGTCCATGTCGACGATGAAGGCCGTGATGCCATGCGCTCCGGCCTCGGGAGCGGTCTTCGCGTAGAGCAGGCAGAGGTCCGCCACGGGCCCGTTCGTGATGTAGAGCTTCCTCCCGTTCACCACGTAGTCGTTCCCGTCGCGCACCGCCGTCGTCGCCATCGAGCCCAGGGCGTCGGAGCCGGCTCCGGGCTCGGTGAGCCCGAGGCAGCCGATCAGGCTGCCGTCGGAGAGCCCGGGGATCGTGCGCTCCACCTGCTCCGGGCTGCCGTTGCGGAGGATGTTGTTCAGACAGAGGTTCTCGTGTGCCACCCAGGAGAGCCCCAGGGCGTAGTTCCAGCGAGAGAACGCTTGCAGTACGAGGCCACCCGCGAAGAGATCCAGCCCGGCGCCCCCGAGCTCCGGCGGCGCCGTGACGCCCAGATAGCCCGCCTTGCCCAGCGCGCGGAACTCCTCGTCCGGCCACCACTCCTCGTCGTCCATCCGCCGAGCGAGCGGAGCCAGCCGCTCCCGCCCGTAGAGATCGGCCGCGTCGAGAATGGCTCGCTGGTCTTCGTCGAGTCGGAATCCGGCAGACATGGCACCTCCACGGGGGCGGCCCCCGCGACTCCGGCCCCGCCCGGGAGACCGATCCGAGATCCCGACGCAGACTCTCGCGACGAGCATCCAGCTCGCCGGTCATGGACGCGAAGCCGCTCCCGATCGCACCTCAGCTTTCCATATTCGCTTCCGGATGTCTTGACATCGGAGTCATTATTATTGAGTCTGCTCCGAGTGTCCTGTCCCGGGAGCTCGCCCTCGAGGAAGACCCGATGACCGAATCCGTCAGCTCGTTCCGGTCCCGACGCGCGAGCCGAGCGGGCGGACACCCGGAGCGATCGACCCGGCGCTTCGGGATCCGAGACTCCGGGCAGACGCCTCGCCTCCTCGCCTGCGATCCCCGCTGCGTCCTTCGCCGCGGCGGCGAAGACCACGGCGCCGCGACGTCATGACGGAGATCCCGGGCATCCGGAAGGTCCTGATCGCGAATCGGGGAGAGATCGCGGTGCGCACGGCCCGCACGCTCCGTCGACTCTCGATCGCCAGCGCTGCCGTCGTGCACGACACGGAGGCCGGAGGGCCCGCTGCCCGCGCCGTCGACGAGGCCTGTCCGATCGAAGGGGCGAGCCCCGTGTCGGCCCATCTCGATGGCGAGCAGATCGTCGAGACCGCACGCCGGATCGGCGCGGACGCGGTCCATCCGGGCTACGGCTTCCTCGCCGAGAACGCGGACTTCGCCGCCGCGGTCGAGAAGGCGGGGATCCGCTGGATCGGACCGACCCCCGAAGTGATCCGCTTGATGGGTGACAAGATCGCCTCGCGGCGTTTCGTGGCCGAGCAGGGGTTCCCTCTCGCGCCCTCGGCCAGCGAGGAGGACGAGCCCGCCTCCTTCCCGGAGCGGGCTCGCGCGATCGGCCTCCCGCTGCTGGTGAAGGCCTCGGCCGGAGGCGGGGGCAAGGGGATGCAGGTCGTCCGCGAAGACGCGCAGCTCGAGAGCGCCATCCGCATCGCTCGCTCCGAGGCCGAGCGCTATTTCGGAGACGGGCGGCTCTATGCCGAGCGCTATGTCGAGAGCCCGCGGCACGTCGAGGTCCAGATCCTGGCCGATGCCCGGGGGCGTGTCCTGCACCTCGGCGAGCGCGACTGCTCCATCCAGCGCCGCTTCCAGAAGCTGATCGAGGAGACGCCCGCTCCCGGGATGCCGACGGACCTGCGCGAACGCATCTGCGAGCAGGCCGTCGAGATCGCTCGGGCTGCCGGATACCGCAACGCCGGAACGGTCGAGTTCGTGCTCGCTCCCGATGGCGGATTCTACTTCCTCGAGATGAATACCCGGCTGCAGGTCGAGCATCCGGTGACCGAGATGGTGACGGGGATCGACCTGGTCGAGCAGCAGATCCGCATCGCCGCCGGCGAGCCCCTCGCCTTCGCGCAGGAGGAGATCCGCTTCGAAGGCGCGGCCCTCGAGTGCCGGATCTGCGCGGAGGATCCCGAGCAAGACTTCGCGCCCGCCGTCGGCCAGCTGCTGCTCGTGCGGCCTCCCCGAGGAGAGGGCGTCCGCTTCGACGGCGGCATCGAGGCCGGCCAGCGCGTCACCCCCGCCTTCGATCCGATGCTCGCGAAGCTGATCGTCCATGGGCCCGATCGCGAGCGCGCCATCGCGCGGCTGCGGCAGGCGCTTCGCGAGACCGTCCTGCTCGGATGCACCACGAATGCCGCCTATCTCGAGCGCATCCTCGCCCATCCCGGATTCGCCGCCGGCCAGGTCGAGACGGGGTTCGTCTCGCGACACGCCCGCGACCTCGCCGAGCCCGACCTCGACCGGGAAGAGCGGGAGCGGATCCTCGCCGCCGCGGCGCTCTCCGATCGCGACTTCCGCGAGCGAGCCGAGGCCATCCCCCGACCCCACGCCTTCATGGGCGCCTGGCGGAATTGAGGAGGGCCGGGTGGGCTACGAGTTCGAGCTGCAGGACCGGATCTTCCAGATCCACCCGGCCCCTCGTCCGGGCGGGATCGACCTCGTGATCGACGCGCAGCGCGTGCGAGCGGATCTCCGCCCCGGGAGCGAGCCGGGCCGGTGGCGGATCGACCTCGATGGAGTCGAGGAGGACGTCTGGATCGCCAGCCAGGGGGACGTGCATTTCATCCATCTGCGCGGGCGGGTCCATCGGGTGCGGGCGGTGAATGCCCTCGAGCGCGCCCGCCGGGCGGCGGAGCCCGCGGGAGGCAGCGAGATCCTGACCGCCCCGATGCCCGGCGTCGTCGTGGAGATCCTGGTGGAGAAGGGGGCGGAGGTCGAGGCGGGGCAGCTCCTGATGACGATCGAGAGCATGAAGCTCCAGACGCCCATCCTGGCGCCCGAGGCCGCCCGCGTGGAGGAGGTCTGTCTATCCGTCGCAGCCTCCTTCGAGCAGGGAGCGGCCCTCGTGAGGCTCGCTCGCGAGGAGCCGGTCGAGGCCGACGGAGCGAGCGGAGGAGAATCCCGATGATGCGGCGGATCGAGAGCCGGATCGACGTGCAGAGCGCCGAGTTCGCCCGCTTCCGGGAGTGCAATCTCCGACGGGTCGGCGAGCTCCGACGGCGCCAGGAGGACGCTCGCCATGCGCGGGCGCAGCGCGATCTCGATCGGCTCGCACACCACGGAAAACGCTTCGTCCGCGATCGGATCGAGCAGCTGATCGACCCGGGCACGCCCTTCCTCGAGCTCTCCTCCCTCGCCGCCTGCATGGAGTACGACGGCGACGCCAAGAGCGCCAGCGTCGTCACGGGAATCGGCATCGTGAGTGGCCGCGAGGTCATGATCCGTGCGGACGACCCGAGCATCAAGGGCGGCGCATGGTACCCCCTCACGATCAAGAAGAACGTACGCTGTCTCGACATCGCCATCGAGAACCGCCTGCCGGTCGTCCATGTCTGCGACAGCGCCGGCGGCTTCCTCCCCCTGCAGTCGGAGCTCTTCGCCGACCGCGTCTCCGCGGGTCGCATCTTCCGGAACCAGTCGATCCTCTCGAAGATGGGGGTCCCCCAGCTCGCCCTCGTCTTCGGACAATGCACGGCCGGGGGCGCGTACATCCCGGTCCTCTCCGACTACAGCGTCATCCTCCGCGGCAACGGAGGCATCTTTCTCGGCGGCCCTCCCCTGGTGAAGGCCGCCACCGGCGAGGTCGTCGACGCCGATACGCTCGGCGGTGCCGACGTGCACACGCAGGTCAGTGGCGTGGCGGACTACGCCGCCAACTCCGAGGAGGAGGCGATCCTGCTCGGGCGTGAGATCGTCTCGCAGTGGAGCCGGCCGCCCCGGACCCGGATCGAGACACGCGACCCCGAGCCCCCGGCCTACGACCCGGAGGAGCTCTACGGGATCATCCCCGACGACATCAAGATCCAGTTCGACATGCACGAGGTGATCGCCCGGATCGTGGACGGGAGCTATTTCCACGAGTACCAGCCGGACTACGGCAAGACGCTCGTCTGCGGCTATGCCTGGATCTGGGGCCACAAGGTCGGCATCCTCGCCAACAACGGCGTGCTCTTCAACGAGTCGTCCCTGAAAGGCGCCCACTTCATCGAGCTCTGCAACCAGAACCGGACGCCGCTGGTCTTCCTCCAGAACATCACCGGCTTCATGGTCGGTCGCGAGTACGAGGCCCGCGGCATCTGCAAGGATGGCGCGAAGCTCATCATGACCCAGGCCTGCAGCGAGGTCCCGAAGTTCACGGTCATGTGCAACGGCTCCTTCGGAGCCGGCAACTACGGCATGTGCGGCCGCGCCTACGACGGACGATTCATCTTCAGCTGGCCCAACTCGCAGATCGGGATCATGGGCGCCGAGCAGGCGGCCAACACCCTGGCCGACGTGAAGGTCCGGCAGCTCGAACGGCAGGGGAAGACCGTCTCGCCCGAGGAGATCGAGCAGATCCGGCAGCCCGTCCTCGAGTCCTACGAGCGGGAGTCGTCGGCCTACTACGCGACCTCGCAGATCTGGGACGACGGCATCATCGACCCCGTCGACACGCGCAACGCGCTCGGGATCGCGATCTCCGCCTCGCTCCACGCGCCGATCGGCGAGCCGAGCTACGGCGTGCTTCGGCTCTGAGACCCTCCCGGACGGCCTCCGAGCCCGTGAGCCAGCCAGAGCGAGAGCGAACGAAGGGGCCGAGAGAGGGGGCGGGGGAGCGCCGGAGAGGCCGGCGCTCCCGGATCGCCCCGGAATCAGGCCTGCGCGGGACGTCCCGTCGCCGACAGACCCGCGAGGCCGAGCATCAGGAGCAGGGCCGTACCCGGCTCCGGCACGGCCGCCACGATCTCTCCCCCCAGGACCTGGGCCACCTGGGTCGACGGATGCACGTCGTCGAAGAACGCGAAGCCACCGCAGGTCGGGTCGGGAACGTTCTGCCCCGCGCCCACGCAGGAGGTCGTCAGGTCGAGGTTCGCCGGCAGGCCGAAGAGCGCCGGATTGGCCACCACCGCGTCGAAGAGCGCGATGGTGTCGAAGAAGTCCACGCCTCCGGGCAGGGCCGCCTGGATGGCGGCGTTGAGGTCCTCGGAGGCCTGTCGACCGTCCACGGGCGCCGTCCCGCCGATGTTCAGGATCTCGGGGATCCCCCCGACGTCGCCCACGCCGACGAAGAGGATGTTCTGGGCGCCGGCGCCCTGGAGCAGCCCGATCGAGCTCGTGATGGCGCTGACGGCGTCATCGATCACCTGCTGGCGAGCCGCGCCGGTGAGGCCCCCGATCACGATGTCCCGCACGTCGTTGCCGCCGACGTTGACCAGATAGAGGGCATTGGGATCGACGACCCCGCCCTGCGACTGCAGCAGCAGGCCCGTCTGGGCCAGGGCGTCGGGCAGGAAGTCCCCGTCGTCCCGCGCTCGCGCCCCGCCGAAGCCGAAGTTGTCCCCGCCGAGAAGGGAGCCGAGAGAGTTCGTGCCTTCGATCGCCTGGTTGACGACGTCGGCGAAGTGGGGGCCGTTCGTGAAGCGACCCTGGAAGTAGCCGGCCGCGGCCGGCGTCGGGTCTGCTGCGACCCCGAACTGATCGATGACCGCCGCCTGGGTGTTGCCCGAGTCGACGAGGCTGTCTCCGATGACGAAGAGATTGCTGAAGGAGAGCGCTGCCGCGCTGCCGGCGCCGAGCGCTCCGACGAGCAGGATTCCGATTGAGTAGAAAGCCAATAGCCGCTTCATGGAGAGAGACTCCTCCCGATTCCCAGGTGAACGAATGGCCGTGGCGAGAGCCAGGCCGACATCCGGTTCTACTACGAAGCAGCCCTCGAGGTCAAATCGGCGAGGAAGACCCGAGGTCAGACGGCCTGCCGTTCCGGCAGCGGAGAAGTAATCTCCGCACGTCATGCACCGACGGATCTCCCTCTGGTTTTCCTTCATGATCGGGATGCTTCTCGTCTCGTCCGGTTGCAGCTCGCCTCCGCGAGAGAGGATCCGGATCCGCTACGAGCCCGCTGCCTTCCGACGGGCGCTGCTCGAGCGGGTCCCGCAGATGCCCGAGAGCCTGCTTCAGGCCCCCTTCGAGGTGCCGGAGGCGGCCGTCGAGCTCGCCCGGCGACGGGTCGACGCGCAGCCGAGGGGACCGCGCCGGATCGAGGTCCTCGTCGACCTCCTGAGCGCCGCTCCGCCGGAGGGGCTCGGTCTCGGCTACGACTGGCGGGTGTCGGCCTCCGCTGCCCGGACCTTCGAGCTGGGCCGGGGCAATTGCGTCTCTCTTGCGTCCGTGCTCGTCGGCCTGGGCCGCGAGCTGGACTGGCCGGTCTACTATGCCGAGGCCCGCCCCCGACAGCTCACGACCCATGACCTCGAGGACGTGAAGATCGTCCTCGACCACATGGTGGTGGTCGTGCTCTCGAAGACGGTCCAGAGGGTCATCGACTTCACGGGCCGGGTCGACGGCGACTATCAGATCCGCATCATCGACGACCTGACCGCCTACGCTCATCTCATCAACAACATCGCCAGTCAGCGTCTCGTGGAGTCGGACTCGAATGCGGATCCCGGGGTCTGGAGCGCCGCACTCGAGGGATTCCGCATGGCCACGGCGATCCAGCCCGACCTCGCTCGCGCCTGGAACAACCAGGGCGTGGCGCTGACCCGGCTCGGTCATTTCGAGGAGGCCCGCGTCGCCTACCTCCGCGCCC
>CAYXLY010000112.1:0-11494 GCA_964466005.1 uncultured Spirochaetaceae bacterium
CTCCCTTTGTTGGCGGAGCGGGGGGAGCTCGACGGGAAAGACGAGAAGACGGTACAGGAGATCCTCCCGGAGTCTGCCGTCCGCCGCTGCCTTCTCGGGGTCCCGGTTCGTCGCGGCGATGACCCGGACGTCGACGTCGATCGCCCGCTCTCCTCCGACCCGACGGACCTGACCCGACTCGAGCACCCGGAGCAGCTTCACCTGCAGGTCGAGCGGCATCGCCGTGATCTCGTCCAGGAAGAGCGTCCCTCCGTCGGCGTACTCGAAGAGTCCGGGACGACGCCGATCCGCACCGGTGAAGCTTCCCCGCTCGTGCCCGAAGAGCTCCGACTCGATCAGCCCCGGCGAGAGGGCCCCGCAATTCAGCGGGACGAAGGGCCTCGCCGCGCGATCACTCAGGCCGTGGATCAGCTCCGCCGTGAGCTCCTTCCCCGTCCCCGACTCCCCGACCAGGAAGACGGTCGCGGAGGTCGGAGCCACCCGAAGGACCTGGTTGTAGAGGCGCTGCATCGGCTGGGAGCGCCCGATCAGCCGCCCGAAGCGCGAGAGCCCGCCTCCGTCGCGGATGGAGGGCGACTCGCCCTGCAGCGCCAGACAGGTTCCCGTCACCGGGAGCGGCCGGGTCGAGAGCTCCTCGAAGAGCGTGAGGCCTTCGGGATCGAGGAGCCCGGGGTCGGCGAGGATGAGACGGGAGTGCGGGTCTGCGAGCTCCGCTCGGGCCTTCTCGGCGGTCTCGATGGCGCGGGGGACGTATCCGGCGCGGCCGACCCAGCGTCCCAGCGACCGGCATCGACCATGGTCCCCATCGAGGATGAGGGCTTCGTGATCTTCCGTGTGATTGCGACTGATGGCATGCATCGAGGGATCTCCTGTCTTTCGTTCTGGCTTGTGTGTCTTGCGAAGTCGGCTCGTCCTGGACTCTCCGGCATTCCGTTCATCCAGGGCTCTTCGAGGAATCGTTTCTGGACTCATGCCGGATGGAGAGCCGGGCGACCTTCCGTCGCGGCCAGCTCGGCCCTCGGCAGCAGGACCCTCTCGACGACCTCCGACCAGGCGAATTGCCTCGCGGTGGCCCGCCCCGCTCGCCGAATGGAGTCGGCCTCCTGCGGACGGGCACGGAGTCGCTCGTAGAGACCGACGAACTCCGCCGGATCGGCCGTCTCGAGCACCAGTGCGTTCTGGCCGGGAACGGCGTAGTCCTCGCCCGTACAGCCAGTGCACGCGAGGCCGCCTACGGCCATCGTCTCGAGACCGACGAGCCCGAAGGGCTCACGCCCGCTGTTGGCGAGTACGGCCGCCGCCCCATGGAGCAGCACGGCGCGCGCGGCGGGGTCGACATGGGATCGCAGGGTCACGACGTCGGCCTCGTCGACGTCGCGCAGGGACTCGAGCAGCCCTTCGGCGCCGGGCTTGCGACAGGGTCGATCGACCTGGAGCAGACCATGCTGCCGGATGGCCGCCTCGACCTCCGCGCCATGCGCCTCGAGTCCGCCCCGAGCCACGAGCAGAGGCCGCCAGCCGGCCTGCTTCATCAGGGCCACGGACTCGACGGCCGCAATCCAGCGCTTGTCGGGATCGAAGCGCGCCATCTTCACCACGACCGTGCGGTCGTGAAAGCGTCGTTGCAGCTCCTCGCCGGCGAGCCGGTCGGGCGCATCGAAGGCGTCTCCGGGCAGTCCGTTGGGGATGACCGTGGGATCGATCCCCAGCGACCACATGAGATGTCTCATGTAGCGGCTGACCGTCGTGATGCGGGCGGCGGAGGCGAGCCCCGACCAATCGATCCGATCGAAGCCGAAGGTGTTGTTCGCGTTCCACAAGAGCGCCGCGCGATCCCGGATGCCCGCCTGCTCGAGCAGCGCGTGCAGATGACGAACGGCGTCGACGGTATGCCACTCCTCCGCGAGCACGACCGCGCGCCCGCCCGCCTGCACGTAGGGCGCGATCCACTCGCGGACCAGGTGCGGCGGAAGCGTCCGCGACAGGTCGGCGTGCTTGCCGTGCTCTCCGTCGTAGACGCCGCCCGGATGATGCCGGGAGATCCATTGGGCCCAGCGATGCAGGTGGAGGTCGCCCTGCTGCTCGTGACCGGGCGCATCGGGATCTCCGATGAACCACAGATGGGTCTCGAAGCCCAGCTGGGCCAGAGTCCGCGCGAGGCCTTCGACCCGGGTAGCGAGTCCACCGGCGCGGGCATAGGCATCTGGGCCTTCGAAGGAGAGGAGATGGAATTGCATGGGGGGAGGCAGCTCCAATTCGGGGGATCGCGAAATGCGACGAGACCCAATCTCGCAGGGCGGCGGCTCTCCAGCGATCCGGGACCGGCGGGAGATCTGGCTACCGGAAAACAGGGAAGGCTCGATCCCTCCGACGCGATCCACGGATCCGGAGCCCCGAACTCCCTGCTTTGGGGGATTCACGCGAGAAGCGTCGGACGGGTACGGTCGATCTCGTCCGGTCGGCGACCCGCTCGACGGGCAGTCAGGGATGGCAGCGGGACGACGAGCAGGGGGTTCGAGGTCGCCCAGGCGAGTCTCGACCGGCGCAGGCATGAGTGGACGAGAGCGCTTCCGACGACGAGAGACGAAGGGAGTGGAGGACTTCGATGACGACGAACGTGATCGTGCTGAGCCAGGACCCGGGCCTCCGCAGCCGGACCGCGGAGCTGATGCGCTCGGAGGGCTGGGAGGCGATGGACTTCGGAGACGGCCGCTCGGCCTTTCTCTGGGCATGCGGCTGCAGCCGCATCCGGGACCTCGAGGCCCTGATCGTCGACGAGGCCATCGGGCCCAGCGAGGCGATCGCCCTCCAGCGGCGGCTCTCGATGCTCTGCCCCGGCCTGCGGACCGTCCTGCTCCGGCCCGACGGGTCGGGCTCGAAGGCCCACAGGAAGGGGCACGGGGCAGCGAAGGCGGCCCGCGAGACGGGGCTCGCCTCCGCTGACCGGGTCTCGGTCCTTCGAGCCGGTGCGCTCGCGAGCGAGCTGCCCAAGCTCTTCTCGCGATGCGATCCTCACGGGTCTCCGGGCCGCGCGCGGGCGGACTCCTCGCGAGCGGGCTCTTCGCGAAGACGGATGACTCGCGACGAGCCGTCTCCGCAGCCGACGCGGCTGCATCCGACCGGACAGCCCGAGCCGCCTCCCGTCCCCTGCATGCCTCCGCGTGCGATGCGCTTCGTGCGGTCGGGTCTTCTCCGGCTCCGCCGTCCGGAGGACCGGGAGCCGCACGGCGTCGTGCACGCGGACGAAGGTGGGTATGTCACCGGCTGATCCGATAACCTGCTCCCGATGGGTGAAGGCACGGGTGAAGCCAGGCGGACGGAGTCGTCGGAGCGCGACCCCTCCTTTCCGATCGTCGGAGTCGGTGGCTCGGCGGGTGCGCTGTCGGCCTTCCAGGAGCTCTTCAGCCTGCTTCCCGTGGACAGCGGCTCGGCCTTCATCGTGATCAGCCACGGCGACCCGCAAGGCCCCACCCTTCTTCCCGATATCCTACGACGCTGTACGGAGATGCCGGTGCAGGAGGCCACGGACGGTCTCCGGATCGAGGCCGGCAAGGTCTACGTCGCTCCGGCGGGCCGCTATCTGTCGATCACGAAGGAGGCCTTCGAGGTCGAGGGAGCGGCGGAGCGTGGGCACGCTCCTCTCCCGATCGACGTCTGCCTCCGATCTCTCGCGCGAGAGCGTCGGCATCGCGCCGTCGGCATCGTGCTGTCGGGCGCGGGCACGGACGGAACCCTCGGTCTGGCGGCAATTCGAGAGGAGGGGGGCATGACCCTCGCACAGGACCCCGCGACGGCCGAGTTCCGGGACATGCCGGCCTCTGCCATCTCCCATGGCGTCGTGGATCTCCTGCTGCCGGTCTCCGAGATGCCCTCGAAGCTCGAGGCTTTCGCGTCGACTCCGATCGAGGATCGTCGCCAGCAGTCGAGAGCCGAGAAGAGACGATCCGAGCTCGAAGAAGAAGACGAAGGCGTTCTCGAGCGCATTCTCTCGCTCGTGGCCGATCATGCGGGCCGGGACTTCTCCGCCTACAAGCGGGGCACTCTCCTGCGTCGCATCGATCGACGTCGGAGCCTGCTGCAGATCGAGGACCTGGAGGCCTACGCGAACCACCTCGAGAATGAACCCTCGGAGATCGAGACGCTCTGGCGCGACTGGCTGATCGGCGTGACGGGCTTCTTTCGCGACGCCCCGGCCTTCGAGGTCCTTCGCGAGGCGCTCGTCCCGCGTATCGAGCAGATCCAGGACGGCGAGGAGCTGCGCTTCTGGGTGCCCGGATGCGCATCGGGAGAGGAGGCCTACTCCCTCGCGATCCTGGCCTTCGAGCTCCTGGAGGAGACGGGCAGGCGATTGAACCTGCGGATCTTCGCGACCGACGTCGACGAGAGGGCGATCGAGACCGCCCGAGCGGGCTGCTACCCGGAAGGCACGATCGCGGACGTCGGACCGGAACGCACACAGCGCTTCTTCGATCGTCAGGACTCGCAGTATCGGGTCGGCAAGAAGGTTCGCGACGCCGTCGTCTTCGCGCCCCAGAACCTGCTCCAGGACCCGCCCTTCACGAAGATGGACCTGATCTCGTGCCGCAACCTGCTGATCTATCTGAAGCCGAAGGCGCAGAAGCGGATCCTGATGCTCCTGCACTACAGCTTGAAGCCCGAAGGGCTGCTCTTTCTCGGGTCCTCCGAGAGCATCACCGGAGTGGAGGAGCTCTTCGACGTCGTCCACGCCCGCTGCAAGATCTTCCGCCGGAGCGAGAGCGGCGATCAGGCCCACGTGCCAACCGAATGGGTCGGCTCTGCGGCGGCTCTGGCCAACGGGGGGCGCCCGAAGGAGCATCGTGAACGCGGATCCCTCGACTACTCGGAGATGCTGCGAAGCCAGCTCCTCGGTCGTTATGCGCCGCCGGCGGTGATCGCGGATCAGAATGGCCGGATCGAGCAGATCCATGGGCGAACGGGGGCGTTCCTGGAGCCCGCTCCAGGCGGACCCGACTCGAACGTGCTGCAGATGGCTCGAGAGGGCCTGCGCAATCCTCTGACCGCGGCGCTTCGCGAGCTCGCGCGCAGTGAGGCGGCCTCCAGCGAGCGCGACATTCGCGTCCAAAGCAATGGCGACACGACTCGGGCGCATCTCGTCGTCCGCCGCCTGACCGACCCGCGTCTCTCCCGTCCGCTCTTCCTGATCTCGTTCGAGCCGCCCCGGGTCGGGCCGGCGGCCACGAATGGCCGAGAGCATCCGTCCTCCGACGAGACGCCCCAGGATCCCGAGCGGGTCGGCGAGCTCGAGGAGGAGCTGCGCCGGACGCGGGAGGATCTGCAGGGCGCGATCGAGGATCTCCAGTCGACCAACGAAGAGCTCGCCTCGGCGAACGAGGAGGTCCAGTCCGTCAACGAAGAGCTCCAGAGCACCAACGAGGAGCTCATGACGTCCAAGGAGGAGACCCAGTCGCTGAACGAGGAGCTCCAGACGGTGAACTCCGAGCTGAACGCCAAGGTGGCGAATCTCGAGGAGACTCAGGACGACCTCATGAATCTCGTGAACGTGACCCGGGTCGCCATCATCTTCCTCGACGAGCATCTCCGGGTGAAGCGCTTCACGCCGGAGGCGCAGCGCCTCTTCCCTCTGGTCGACGACGACATCGGTCGTCCCCTGGTCGACATCAGGACACGCCTCGAATACCCCCACCTCGAGGAGGACGCGCAGGAGGTCTCGAGGACCCTGGTCCCCGAGTTCCGGGAGGTGCGCAACGAGGACGGCACCTGGTGGACCGCGGAGATCAGGCCCTACCGGACGTCCCGCAATGCCATCGAGGGACTCGTCTTCACCTTCGTCAACGTCACGCGGATGAAGGAGACGGCCACCCGCGCCGAAGAGGAGTCAAGGACCCTGGAGGCCATCGTCGACACCGTGCGCGAGCCGCTCGTCATCCTCGACGGAGAGCTGAGGGTGGTGCGCGCCAACGCTTCGTTCTACGACACCTTTCAGGTGAGCCGGAGCGGGACGGAAGGGGTCCTTCTCTACGATCTCGGCGCCGGACAATGGCGGATTCCGGAGCTCCAGAGGCTGCTCGAGCGCGTGCTGCCCGCCAACGAGAGCTTCGAGGAGTACCATGTGCAGCATGATTTTCCGCACATCGGCCTTCGCCACATGGTCCTGAACGCACGCAGGCTGGAGCGCAACGGCGAGCCGCATCGGATCCTCCTCGCCATCGAGGACCAGACCGACAGAGCGCCTTCCGGGGTCGGGGGAAGCGGGGACTCCAGGGCATGAGCGATCGCTCGCGAAGGAACGACCCGCTGGCTGCCGCCTCCAACGCGTCGGACGGCCTCGGCGAACGCCGGGTCGAGACTCTCTCCCCGGATGAGACCCGAGAGGTCGTCGAGAAGCTGCGACTCCAGCAGGTCGAGCTCGAGAGCCAGAACGAGGAGCTCCGACAGCTGCAGGAGGCTCTCCATGCCTCCCAGGAGGCTCTTCTCGCCTCCGAGGAGCGCTACCGCGACCTCTACGAGCTCGCGCCGATGGCCTATCTCACCCTGACCGTCGACGGCGTCATCACCGGCGCGAACCTCAGCGCGGCCCGGGTACTCCTGATTCCCCGGGATCGACTGGCCGGGCGCAAGTTCTCCGACTTCGTCACGGCCCCCTACCAGGACCGCTGGTACCTGAGCCGCCGCTCGATCGTCTCGGGCGAGGCGTTCGAATGCGTCTGCGAGCTCGACCTCGCGCGACCCGATGGGCGCGTGCTGCGCGCCGAGCTGGCGCTCGCCCGAGAGGAAGGGGAAGGGGGGGAGGCCTGTGAGATCCGCGTGGCGCTCCTCGACGTCTCCAGCCGACGACGTATCGAGAAGGCCCGCCTGATGGCGGCGGCTCGCGAGGTCCTGGCCGATCAGGACGATCGTCGGAAGCTGGCGGAGCAGCTCCACGGCGGAATCGAGCAGTCGCTCGCGCTGGCGGGGATGAAGCTGGGTGCGCTCCGGGATGCCCACGATCTGTCCGAGATCCGCGAGATCGACGAGTCGATCCGTAGCCTCTCCCGTCAGGTCGCGGACTTCAGCCAGCAGCTCTTTCCGACGGCCCTGGCGGATCTGGGCATCATGGCCGCCGCGCAGTGGCTGACCGAGGAGGTGGAGAGACGCTCCGGCGCGACGATCCATCCGCCTTCCGGCCCGGAGATCGAGGACGTCGACTTCCTGATCCGGATCGTCCTCTTCCGCACGCTCCGCGAGATCCTCGAGAGCGTCTCGGCCCGCCCGGAAGCCGGGACCTGCCGGGTCCGTCTCGACAGCACGGACGGGGAGAACCTCGCCCTCGAGATCACGAGCCCCGGGGTCGCGCTCGAGGTCGACGACGAGCCCGACAGGCTGGAGCTTCTTCACACACGGGATCGTCTGGAGCAATTCGGCGGACGCCTCCACGTCCGCTCGCGGCCCGGTGCGGAGACCCGCATCCTCGCTAGCATTCCCCGGCGGCTCGGGGACGAGCCGGACCGGATGGCGCTGTCATGACCCTGAGAATCCTCCTCGTCGACGACCACGACCTCATGCGCGACGGCCTGCGCGCGATCCTCGAGAAGGAGCGGGACTACGAGATCGTGGGAGAGGCGGCGGGAGGGCGCGAGGCCGTCCGTCTCGTGGCCGAGGTCGAGCCCGACATCGTCATCATGGACGTCGCCATGAAGGACCTGAACGGGATCGAGGCGACGCGTCAGATTCGAGCCGATCACCACGGCGTGGCCATCATCGCCCTGTCCAGCCACTCGGATCCCCGCTACGTGACCGCGATCCTGCGCGCCGGAGCCTCGGCCTATGTCCTCAAGTCCAACGCCTACAGCCAGCTCAAGAAGGCAGTCCAGAGCGTTCGCGTCGGGCGCACCTTCCTCTGTGAAGAGGTCTCCAGCGTCGTCATCGACGCGGTCCGCCATCCCCAGGCGGAGAGTGCGAGCGCCTACGAGAGACTCGGGGCCCGCGAGCGGGAGGTCCTGCAGCTCCTGGCCGAGGGGCTGACCTCCTCCGAGATCGCGAAGCAGCTCCACATCGCGACCAGCACGGTCGAGACCCATCGACGCAACCTGATGCGGAAGCTCGACCTCCACGGCATCGCGGAGCTCACGAAGTACGCGATCCGAGAGGGTCTCACAGGGATCGAGAGCTAGATCCGATCCCGGCCGGCGGTCGAAGAAGCGTCCGCAGGGCCGCCCGACGAGGGATCGCGCGGCTCGTCGGGCCGGTATCGCTCCTCGGGCTTGAGCAGCCGGAAGCAGCAGCGATCTCCTGGGGAGAGGTCCCTGAAATGCCCCCGATAGGCCACCGTGATCGGTAGCGCGGCGAAGGGGCGGCTCGAGATCGTCAGCAGGCTGCGGCTCACGTCCACGTCGAGAACCTGATGTCGGTAGCGGACCTGGAAGCGCACGCGCTCGAGGTCGCTCGGGAGGCAGGGATTGAAGTGGAGCACGTTGCCGCGGGACTCGAGTCCCGTATAGCAGCGATGCATCAGGTCGACGGTGCCGGCCATCGCGCCCATGTGGATTCCCTCCGGCGTCGTCCCGCCCTGGATGTCGTCCACGTCGCTGTCGAGCGCGTCGCGGAAGAGCCTCCAGGAGCCCGCGCGATCCGATCGCGCCATCACCCAGGCATGCGTCACCCAGGAGAGCGTCGATCCGTGCGACGTCCGGGCGAGGTAGTACTCGATGTTGCGCGGAATGAAGTCCGGGTCCCAGGGATAGCCCATCAGCTCGAAGAGGTGCTGGAGCTCATCGGCCGAGAAGAGATAGAAGAGCATCAGGACGTCGGCCTGCTTCGAGGCCTTGTAGCGATTCGGGCTGTCGCCCTCCGCCTCGAGAATGCGATCGAGGCGCTGGATGTCCCCGTATCGCTCGCGATAGCCCTTCCAGTCGAACTCCTCGAGATCCTCGTAGCCCTCGAACTGGCTGAGGATGCCGTTGCCGTGGAAGCAGAGGCGGAGCTTTCGCGCGATCTCGAGCCACTCGTCGACCTCCTCCTCGGCGATCTCCAGCCTCTCGCAGAGCTCGTGACATCGATCCTCCGGGAGGATGTCGAGCACGTCCCGAGCCCGCTCGAGGACCCACGCGGCCATCACGTTCGTGTAGGCGTTGTTGTCGAGCCCTCCCTGCTCCTGCGGGTCCACGTCCGGGTAGGCGGTGTGATACTCGTCGGGGCCCATCACGCCGGAGATCTCGTAGCGATCGAGACGCTCGTCGTAGCGCGCGGCGCTGGCCCAGAAGCGTGCGATCTCGAGGATCAGCTCCGCGCCGGAGAAGTAGAGGAAGTCGTGGTCTCCGGTCACCTCGTAGTGATGCCACGCGTTGTAGGCGATGGCCGCGCCGATGTGGCGCTGGCGATGGCTGTCGTCGGGAATCCAGCGCCCCGACTTCGGATTCAGATGGAGCTTCTGGCTCTCCTCGCGACCATTGCTCCCGCTCTGCCAGGGGAACATCGCGCCCCGGAATCCGGCCTCGCGCGCGGCTCGCCGCGCCTCGGGCAGACGCCGGACGCGATACTGGAGCAGCGCCCGCGTCAGGAAGGGCATGCGCAGGCTGAGGAGGGGAAAGATGAAGAGCTCGTCCCAGAAGACATGCCCCCGGTAGGCCTCTCCGTGCCAGCCGCGTGCGGGCACGCCCACGTCGAGGTCGACGCTATGGGGGGAGACGACCTGAAGCAGGTGGAAGGTGTGGAGCCGGAGCTTCCCCTGTGCATCCGCCTCCTCGGCGTTCCCCTCGACATCCAGCTCGAGATCGAAGCTCTGCCAGAGATGCCGCCAGGCCTCGCGATGCTTTCCCAGGAGAACCTCGAAGGACTCGGCCCGGTCGGCGAGATGGCGCGCCTCGAGCTCGGCCTCCGAAGACGCGCGATCGCGCGAGGTGTGGAGAGCCACGACCTTCTCGATCCGGACCGGAGCTCCGACGGAGACCTCGATGTCCAGGCGCTCGGCGATCCAGCCCAGGCGATCCTCCGTCTCGCGCGTCAGGTGATCGAGCTCGGCCTCCTCGCGCCCGCTCCGCTCCCCGCTCGCGCGGCGCCCTCCGTCGCCGCTGGACTCTCCGCCTGCACGCCGCTCTCCACCTGCGCCGCGCTCTCCGCCTGCGCCGCGATAAGCTCGGGTCCGCGCGACCTGCGCGATCTCCAGCCGGGATTGCCTCGTCCGCGTCCGCAGTCGGATCCGGTCCGGGCCGATCCGGCCCGCCTCCAGGACGTCGAGATGCTGTCCTTCGAGGTCCCGATATCTCGGCACCCCGTCGTTCACGACCCGACCGTCCAGCCCCGAACGAACCTGGATCCGGCCTTCCCAGTCCTCCGGCTCGATCTCCACCGAGAGCGCCGCGAGATGGGGATCGGCCATGCTGACGAAGCGCCGCTCCCTCCATCGGGTCGTCCGGCCGGACTCGTCCCGGAATCGGTAGCTCCGGCGCAGCAGTCCCTGCGCGAGGTCGAGCTCCTGGCGGTACTCGAGAATCTCCACCGCATCGAGGTCGAGCCAGCTCTCCTCGCCGACCCGAAAGGCCAGAGGGAGCCAGTTCGGCAGGTTCACGAGGTCCTCGTTCTCCACCTCACGGCCCTGGATCTCCGTGACCGCGCGATCGTATCCCCCAGCCAGATAGGTGCCCGGGTAGTGGACGTCGTCGGCGAAGGCCTCGGGCGCAGCGCCCCGCGTGGCGAAGTAGCCGTTGCCCAGGGTGCAGAGCGCCTCCCTGAGCCCCTGCTGCTCGGGGTCGTAGCCTTCATGGACGAGGGACCAGGCCTTCATCCGCGTCGCAGCCCCTCGTCGATGCGGGAGAGGAAGAGGCCGACCTCGACGGGATCGGAGAGCGAGGCCCGAGCGCGGGTGCATCCGCTCCGGCCGCGGACCACGACGGGGTACCCCTCTTCCTCGACGACCGCGAAGGCGTCCTCGTCGGTGATGTCGTCTCCGACATAGATCGGAAAGCTCCTTCCCCCGCCGAGACCCAGGGTCTCGAGGAGCCACTCGACCGCCCTCCCCTTGTCCCAATCGATCGCCGGTCGAAGCTCGAGCACCTTGCGTCCCTCCCCGATTCGGAGCGCCTTGCAGCCCTCCTGGACCCGGGCCGCCGCGCGCCGCACCTCGGCTGCGGCGCTCTCCGAAGCCCGCCGATGATGCAGCGCGATGGCATAGCGCTTCCGCTCGACCTCGACTCCCGGAAGATCGGCGAGCACCTCTTCGAGGGTCTGCTCGGCCTCGTCGAGCGCCGACAGGAAGCGACGAGCCTCCGGGTACTCGCGATCCAGCCCGCCCGGCCCGGCGAGACGGAAGCCGTGACTGCCCGCATAATAGACCCGATCGAGAGCGATCCGCCCGCGCAGGTCGTCCAGGTCCCGACCGCTCACGATCGCGACCGTGCGGCGCCGGGAGAGCGCCTCGAGCAGGGCGTGGGTCTCCTCGGGGATCTCCGCCTGCTCGGGATGGTCGACGATCGAGATCGGAAGAGCACACGTCTGAACTCCAGTCACTCCGGAGAAT